>CALDQK010000546.1 GCA_937911525.1 uncultured bacterium | reverse complement strand
CCTCCGTCGGGGGCTCCTCGGCGGCGGTCTCCTCCGTCGGGGGCTCCTCGGCGGCCGTCTCCTCCGTCGAGCTCTCCTCGGCGGCCGTCTCCTCCGTCGGGGTCTCCTCGGCGGCGGTCTCCGCCGCGTCTTCGGGTCGTGACGAGTCGCCCGCGCTCACTCGACGCCCTTCTTGGAGACCCGCACGGCGCACTTCTTGTAGTCAGGCTGCTTCGAGAAGGGGTCGTGCGCTTCCAAGGTCAAGAGGTTGACCTGAGCGCGCTCGTCGAAGAAGGGCACGAACACGCTGCCTCGCGCCGGCTTGGCCCGCCCGTCGACCCAGGCCGGGAGCTCGATCCGTCCCCGGCGCGTCTCGAGGACCACCGTGTCGCCGTTGCTGATCCCCCGCTCGCGGGCGTCGTCGGGGTGCAGCTCGGCGTAGGCGCCGGGCATGGCGCGGCTGAGCTGCGGGACGCGACGGGTCATGGTCCCCGAGTGCCAGTGCTCGAGGACGCGCCCCGTGCAGAGCCAGAAGTCGAACTCCTCGTCGGGGGACTCGGGCGGCGGCACGTAAGGCCGGAACCAGATCAGCGCTTTGTCGTCGTTGGTCTTGGAGTGATAGAACTGGATCCCCTTGCCCTTCTCCACGAAGGGGTCGTAGCCCTCGACGAAGCGCCAGCGGGTCTCGCGCCACTGGCCGGGCTTGGTCTCGACGACCGGCCAGCGCATGCCGCGCTCCTGGGCGAGCACGTCGTAGGGCGCGACGTTCTTGTGCTTGAGATGCGTGAAGGGCCGGTATTCCTCGAACAGGCGCCGGTCCACGTTGACCTCGTAGTAGCGCTCCCACTCCCAGATCGGGACGGTCTTCCCCGCCTCGTCGGTGGTCTCGAAGATGAACTTGCCCTCCGTGTCCTTCATGCCGGGGTGGCCGAGCTCGAGCAGGCGGTGGGCGACGGCGATCGTCTGCCAGCAGTCGTCGCGGGCCTCGCCGGGGGGCTCGACCATCTTGAACCACTGCTGGGTCCGCCGCTCGGAGTTGCCGAACACGCCGTTCTTCTCGACCCACATGGCCGAGGGCAGGACCAGGTCGGCGAGCTCCGTCGTGCGCGTCGGGTAGACGTCGCTCACGATCAGGAACTTGTCCTCGAGCCCTTGCTTGGCCCGGAACAGCTTCTCGAGGTTGGGCAGGGTCTGGCCCGGGTTGGTGACCTGAACCCAGATCGTGCCGATGTCCCCGCCCTTGTCGGTCGGGGTGCAGAAGCTCTCGAACATCTTGACGGTGTGGTAGCCCGGCTTGGGGTTGATCCGCCCCGCCGGGACGCCCCACAGCTCCTCGCACTGGGCGCGGTGCTTGGCGTTCATGACCACGCGCCCGCCCGGGAGCGCGTGGGCGAGGGTGCCCACCTCGCGCACCGTCCCGCAGGCCGCGGGCTGTCCGGTCAAGCTCTGGGGGCCGTCCCCGGGCTTGCCCCAGTGCCCGCTGAGGAGGTGCACCGCGTGGACCAGGTTGTTGATCGCCGTCCCCTGGGTGTGCTGGTTCATGCCCATGCACCACAGGCTGACGATCCTCAGCTTGGGGTTGGCGAAGAGCTCGCCGAGGAGGCGCAGCTGCTCGACCGGCACCCCGGAGAGCTCGGCGACCTTCTCGGGGGTGTAGTCCTCGAGCGCCTTGCGGTAGTCCTCGAAGCTGATCGGCTTGCCCCACAGGTCCGCCGGCGAGTTGTCTCCGCGGAAGTTGCAGTGCTTGCGCACGAACTCCTTGTCGTAGGCGTCCTTCGCCAGCAGCTGCTGGGCGATGCAGTTCGCGATCGCGAGGTCGGTCTGCGGCTTGAAGACCAGCACGTCGTCGGCGTGCTCGGAGGTGCGCGTGTGGCGCGTGGTCAGGTCCACCAGCCGCACGGTCTCGCCGCGCGAGCGCCGGTCCATGAGGCGGCTGAACAGGATCGGGTGCATCTCAGCGGGGTTGTTGCCCCACAGGATCGTCACGTCGCAGGCCTCGAGGTCGTCGTAGCAGCTGGCGGGCTCGTCCACCCCGTAGGTGCTCAAGAACCCGGTCACGGCGGAGGCCATGCAGAGGCGCGCGTTGGGGTCGATGTGATTGTTCCCCAGGCCGGCCTTCATGAACTTCTGCGCGGCGAAGCCCTCGGGGATCGTCCACTGCCCCGAGCCGTAGAAGGCGAAGCGCTCGGGGGCGGCCATGATCCGGGTCGCGATCGCCTCGATCGCCTCCTTCCAGGAGACCGGGACGAGCTCCCCCTCCTTGCGCAGCAGCGGCTGGGTCAGGCGGTCCTCGCCGTAGAGGATCCCGCCGACGTGATAGCCCTTCACGCACAGGAGGCCCTTGTTCACCTCGGCCTGAGGGTCTCCTGCGACGGCGACGATCTTGTCGTCCTTGACCCCGACCTGGACGTGGCAGCCCGTGCCGCAGAAGCGGCAGGGCGCCTTGTTCCACTCGACCCCCGGGATCCGCGGCGGGCCCGGCGCCGTCGGCAGCCTCCGCCCGGCGGGGTCCTGCGCGAGGCCGACCCGGCCGGCCACGGCCGCCGAGGCGGAGGCCAGCGCTGAGAGTTGCAGGAACTTGCGGCGATCCACAGAGGCCTCCTAGGACCCAGCGCTGAGGCTGGTCGCGGTCCGCTCCTCGACGAGGTCGGACGGGGGGGCGGGCGAGAACACGACGTTCAGGACCTCGACGAACTCCACCCCAGGCAGCGAGCTGAGCCAGCGCCAGCAGGCCTTGTTCTCGCGCTCGCTCTCGGTCACGAGGGAGAGCGGCAGGTAGAGCTGCGTCTGCTCACCGGCGAGGAAGGCTGCGTGGGTCCGAATGTCGGCGAGCGCTCGAGCGCTGAGCTCGGCCTCAGCGCTGAGGTGAACGACGAGGGAAGAGACGGGCATCCATGCTCCTGAAGCGAAGGGAGGGGGCCCTGTGCAACTCCCGCGCCGTTCGCGCGTCGCTCAGCGAGCTCGACCGATCGCCCTGCCTGCACGCGACTTACCCCCTCCCCAAGGCAGCCCCCTATCTGGATCTGGATGTCTCGATTGGGTGACTCCTCGCCGCAAGTACCACGCTCCTGTGACTGGCCTGGACCGAGCTAGCTGGACTTGGGGCAGGCCCTCTGCTTGCGGATCGACCGCGACCGCCTCCTAGGCCCCAAGCACACCTCAGGTGTTCGTGTCCGTGAAACCCCGCTTCGTGCTGATCCCCCTCGGCGTCCTCGGCCTCGCGCTCCTGCTCTGGCCGAGCTCCGCTCCCGCCGAGTCCCCCGACCCCTCTCCGACGCCGGTCGCGGCGCCGAGCCGACACCCGGTCTCGATCGCGGCGCCGACTCCTCCGCGCGTCTCGACCCGGACCGCGACGGGCGAGCGCCTGGAGGTCCAGTGCTCGCTCTGCCACTCGAGCCGCGAGCCGAACCCCGCCAACCGCGCCGAGCTGCTCGACGACTTCCACCAGGGCCTGAGCTTCGCGCACGGCCAAGTCGGTTGCCTGTCCTGTCACGACGCGCGCGACTACGACCGGCTCCACCTCGCCGACGGGACCCCGCTCACCTACGAGCGCACCATGGACCTGTGCGGCCAGTGCCACGGCCCTCAGCGGCGGGACTACGAGCGCGGCGCCCACGGCGGCATGCGCGGCTACTGGGACCTCACGCGCGGCGGGCGCGCCCGCAATCACTGCGTGGACTGCCACGACCCGCACGCCCCGGCCTACCCCAAGGTCCGGCCCGTGTTCACGCCCCTCCGAGACAACGCAGGGAAGCACTAGATGCCCAAGCGACTCCCTACCGCCGACCCTCCCGCCGACGCCGGCGTCAGCCGGCGGACCGCCCTCAAGGCGGTCGGCGCGACCCTGGGCGCCGCGGCCTTCGCTCGCGCGGCGGCCCCCCTCGTCGAGTGGAGCCAAGACCTCAGCGTCGATCAGTTCGTGCAAGCGCACTACCGCGAGCTGAGCCGCGAGGACCTCGCCGAGGTCCTGCGGCGTCACGAAGCCGAGACCAAGGAGGACTACGGCGCCGAGGTCACGATCAGCGACCACCGCCCGCTCGAGGGGACCAAGTTCGGCTACGCGCTGAACCTCAGCATCTGCGTCGGCTGCCGCCGCTGCGCTCAGGCCTGTCACGAAGAGAACAACCACGACCGCGCGACCCAGAACTCCTACATTCGGGTCCTCGAGATGAAGAAGGGCTCCCTCGACCTCGAGACCGGCAACGCGCACTACGACCACCCGGTCCCGACCGACGAGACCTTCTACATGCCGGTCCAGTGCCAGCAATGTGACAACCCGCCCTGCGTCTCGGTGTGCCCCGTCGAGGCCACCTGGAAGGAGGACGACGGGATCGTGGTCGTCGACTACGACTGGTGCATTGGCTGTCGCTACTGCGAGGCCGCCTGCCCCTACCACGCGCGCCGCTTCAACTGGAAGAAGCCCGAGCTGCCGCCCGAGGAGATCAACCCCAACCAGAGCTACCTCTCCAACCGAATCCGTCCTCAGGGCGTGATGGAGAAGTGCACCTTCTGCCTGCACCGCACCCGAGAGGGGCGCCTGCCGGCCTGCCTCGAGGCCTGCCCGACGGGCGCCCGGGTGTTCGGCAACCTGCTCGACCCCGACTCCGAGATCCGCTGGGTCCTCGAGAACAAGCGGGTGTTCGTGCTCAAGGAAGAGCTCGGCACGAAGCCCTCCTTCTTTTACTTCTTCGACAACTGAGAGCCGAGCCTCGTCCATGACTTCGTCGGCCCCGTCCGCCCTCCCCTCTCGAGACCCCGAGCCCCCCGGCGCGCAGGAGCCAGGGCACCGGATCAGCTACCCGCGCTTCCTGCTCCGCTCGCTCTGGCTCGCGACCGACGGGCCGCCGCTCTTCTACGGGTGGATGTTCCTCCTGACCGCGATCGCCCTGGTCGGGTTCGGCGCCTGGGCGACCCAGGTCCGCGACGGCATGACCCTGACCGCCATGAGCGACCACGTCTCGTGGGGGCTCTATATCGCGAACTTCACCTTCGCCGTCGGCCTCGCCGCGGGCGGAGTGATGATGCTGATCCCGGCCTACCTCTACAAGCAGGTCGAGATGAAGAACCTCGCGATCGTCGGCGAGCTGCTCGCCGTGGCCGCGATCGTGATGTGTCTCCTCTTCGTGACCGTGGACCTCGGGCGCCCGGATCGCTTCTGGCACATGGCGCCGGGGATCGGACGCTTCAACTGGCCGATCTCGATGCTGACCTGGGACGTGATCGTCCTGAACGGTTACCTGCTCTTGAACCTGCACGTGTGCGGCTACACGCTCTACTCGCGCTTCCTCGGCAAGAAGCCGAACCCCAAGTGGTACGTCCCCTTCGTGTTCCTCTCGATCGGATGGGCGATCTCGATCCACACCGTGACGGCCTTCCTCTACTGCGGCCTGGGCGGGCGCCCCTTCTGGAACACGGCGCTCCTCGCGCCGCGCTTCCTCGCCTCCGCCTTCGTCTCCGGCCCGGCCTTCTTGATCGTGTCGCTCTTGATCGCCAAGCGCTTCGCGGACCTCGAGGGCGTCGAGGGCCCGGTCCGGACTTTGACGGGGATCCTCAAGGTCGTGGTCCCGATCAACATCCTGATGGTCGCCTCCGAGGTGTTCACCGAGTTCTACACGGGCGGCTCGCACACCAGCTCCGCGATCTACCTCTACTTCGGCCTCCACGGCCACAGCGGGCTCGTCCCCTGGATCTGGAGCTCGATCGCGCTGACCGCCTTCGCGACCCTCGTGCTCTTCCTCCCCCGCACCCGCGAGGACCCCCGCCTCCTTGTTGGCGCCTGCGTGGCGCTCTTCGCCGCGATCTGGATCGAGAAGGGCATGGGACTGATCATTCCCGGGTTCATCCCCAGCACCCTGCACGAGGTCGTCGAGTACGCGCCTTCGCTGGTCGAGTGGCAGATCACGGCGGGGGTGTGGGCCTTCGGACTGATGGTCTTCACGATCGCGCTCAAGATCGCGCTCCCGATCCTGCGCGGTGAAGAGACCCTGACCACCAGCGCCAGCCAAGCCCCCGACGCCACCCATGCCTGAGGAGGTGCCTGAGGGAGGACCTGGGAGCGCGGAGCACTCCCCGCGCTCCAGCTCGCCCCTCGAGCGCCCCGCCGTCCTGGTGAGCGCCCTGCTGGGCTTCACCCTCCTGGTGGTCGTCCCGAGCGCCCTGCTCACCCACTGCGCGCTCCGCAGCGTCCGCAAGCCGACGCCGCCGGCCACCCCGAGCGCGGCCGCCAGCCCGCAGCTCACCCCTCCCGCGCTGGCCCGCTCTGAGCGCTACGAGCTGGGGGCCGTCGCGAGCGTGGGCACGCCCAGCGCGCAGACCGGCTGGGTCCTCCCCCCGCGGACGAGCCCCAGCTGGGATCAGGTCCAGCTGCCCCCTCGACCCGCGGCCGGCGCGGCCCTGCTCCACAGCGGACGCGCCCTGGCGCAGCGCCTGTGCGCCTCCTGTCACGGGGCCGAGGGCCGCGGCGACGGGGTCCTCGCCGCCGACCTCGTCCGCCCCCCGCGCGACCTGAGCGCGCCGCTGCGGACCCGCGATCGCTCGGGCCCTCCCAGCGGAGACGAGGTGTTCCGCAGCCTGAGCGCGGGCGCCCCGCGCCAGGGCATGCCCTCTTTCGCCCACCTGCCGGCCGAGGAGCGCTGGGCCCTGAGCACCTGGGTCCTCTCGCTCCAGCCCGACTCGGCGCCGGCGGAGCGCCGCCCCCAGCCGCTCCCCCCGCGGCCTGCCGGTGAGCCGGACCTGCACCTCGGCCAGGACGTGTTCCGCGCCAGCTGCTCCGCCTGCCACGGGGCCGCGGGTCGAGGGGACGGGCCTTTGGCCGGGTCCCTCCGAGACGCCTCGGGGGCGCCCTGTCCCCCGCCCGACTTGACCCAGGGCGCCGAGGTCCTGCGCGGCGGAGCGCGCGTCGAGGACCTGGCGCGCACGATCCTGCTCGGCCGCGCCGGGACGACCATGGCCGGCACGCCGCTCCCGCCCGCGCAGCTGTGGGCGGTCGCGGCCTACGTCCAGCAGCTGGGCGTCGTGGGGCGCTCACGCAGGGCGCGGGACTGGAACGCTTTCTTCTCCAGCTGGCGCCCCCTGGAGCAGGTCGAGGGCGCCGTGGCCGCGGACGCGAGCCGCTTCAACGCGCGCCTCTCCCGCCGCTGGCGCAAGGTCCCCGCCGGCCGCCCGGCCAGCTGCCTCGGCTGCCACGAGGGCCTGAGCGAGATCGCGAGCGGCACCATGCAGCGAGCGCTCGAGGCCTTCGGCGCAGGTCGCCCCGCGGGGGCCTGCGTGGTGTGCCACGAAGGGAACCCCGCCGCGCGGACCAAGTCCGAGGCCCACGCCGGCCTGATCGGCAACCCGGGCAGCCTGTGGGCCACGAGCGTCGGGGCCGGCTGCGCCAAGTGCCACTCGGCGCCCGGGGACCTGCGCTCGCTCCACGGCGAGCCGCTCCCTGAGCCCGCAGGTGGGCGCCTGATGCACGTCCGCTCGCGCCAGACCGACCCCAGCGGCGCCACCAGCGGTCACTACACCTACCGCGTCCAGCGCTCGCTCATGGCCCAGGAGACCGGCAAGGTCCTGCTCTTGACCTCCTCGGTCGATCTGGCCGACCCGGCGCAGCCGACCTACAGCGACTTCCCGCTGGTCGGTAACCACCGCCCCGAGCCCTGGGTCGGGAGCTCGGCCTACCGCTCGCTCGTCTCTCGCGGGCTCGAGTCGGGCTACCTGCAGCGCCTGGACCAAACCCAGGGCGTCCCGACCTTCGAGCGCGCGGTCGAGCTCTGCACGGGCGACGAGTTCGCGCTGGGGAGGGCGGCCCTGGTCGACTACGGGCGGAAGAACTGCTTCCGCTGCCACGTGTGGGGCGAGGGCAAGGCGGCCCGCCTCGAGCACCGCTCCTCGGGCTGCTCGGCCTGCCACGTGGTGTGGGGCGGCTCGGGGGTCTATGAGGGTCGCGACCGGACGATCCCGCGTCGCCGCGCGGGCCACCCTCAGCGCCACCGCCTGGTCATGACGCCCCCCGACTCGCAGTGCAACCACTGCCACACGCGCAACCCCTACACCGAGCACAGCGAGCCGCACCAGATCGCCGGCATGGGCTGCGTGGATTGCCACACCTCGATCGACATGCACGGAGACGGCAACGTCTACCCCTCCATGGAGCACCAAGTCGAGGTCCGCTGCGAAGACTGCCACGGGACGAGCGAGCGACGCCCCTGGGAGCTCCCCCTGGGATACGGGACGCCCCTCAGCGAGGGCGCGCCCAGGGACGCTGCGGGTCGCGGGACCTACGGCGAGGGGCGCCACCTCCTCAGCAACCGAGGCAACCCGCGCCGCAACTGGACCCGGGTCGGGGACAAGGTGGTGATCGAGTCCTTCTTGACCGGGAAGAAGCACGAAGCCCCGCTCCTGCCGCGGCGCCCCGCCCCCGCGGCCGCGGGCCAGCCGGGCTGCGCGGCGGGCACCCCCGGGCACGAGGAGGTGTCCTGCTCGCTCTGCCACAACCGCGCCGCGCCGCGCTGCACCGAGTGCCACATGGACTACTCGCGCAGCAGAGCCGGACAGGACTGGCTCTTGAGCGCGCTGGCCTACGACCCCCGCAGCGCGCGCCAACGCGACGTGTTCACGCCGGGGACGGTGAGCTTCACGGCCGAGGCCAAGGGGAGCGTCCCCTTCGGCCCGCCGGACACCCGCCGCGACCGCGCCAACCGCTGGGCCCCGCGCGAGCCGGGCTGCGAGGTCAGCATCCGCTACGTCGAGCGGGGCCGGTTCAAGAGCGTCTACCGCCCCCGCTTCAACCCGGGCAGCCCCTCCTACCCGCCGATCGTCGCCAACACCCACCCCCATGAGAACGCGCTCCCTCCCCGGACCTGCGCGGAGTGCCACCCCGAGGGGCCTCAGGGAGGCGTCCGGCTCTTCGGAGACGTCCAGCCGGACCGCGGGGACTGGTGGCGAGCCGCGCGCCCCGGCGACGCCAGCCAGCGGGCCCGCGCTCGCTGGCGACGCTGAGGAGGTTCATGAGCGTGAAGACGAGTGCGCCCTGGCAGCGGCTGAGCTCCGAGGAGCTGGAGGAGAGAGTCCGCGCGGCCCTGGCGGAGAACGCCAGCTATCGCGACCGCGACGAGCCCGTGCTCGGGGTCCCGGGGACCGTCCTCGATCGGCGGGTGTTCTACGACGCCCCCTTCCTCGAGCACGCCCCCTTCCTCTCCTGCATGCTCGAGAACCCCAACCACATTGGCTGCCACACCCTGGGCCTCTCGGAGCCGATCTTCCCCGGGACCCAGGCGCTCGAGGTCGAGGTCGTTCGGGTGTGCGCCGAGGAGCTCCTCGGCGCGGACCCCGGGACGGTGGACGGCTACGTCGCTACGGGCGGGACCGAGGCGAACATTCAAGCCCTGTGGGTGTTCCGCAACCGCTTCCGCGAGCGCTACGGCGTCACGAGCGAGCAGGTCGTCGTGCTCCACTCGGAGGACACCCACTACTCGATCCACAAGGCCTGCGACCTGCTCGGGCTGACCCCCGCCACGCTCCCGGTGGACCCCGCCACGCGCGCGCTCCAGCTCGGGCCCCTGCGAGAGGCCGTCGCGGCCGCCCAGCGCCGCGGGCCGGTGTGCTTCGCGGTGGTGCTCAACCTGGGGACCACCATGTTCGGCTCGGTGGACCGGCTCGATCCGGTCCTCGAGGTCCTCGAGGCCGCGCAGGCGCGCTACGAGGTCCACGTGGACGCGGCCTTCGGCGGGTTCATCTATCCGCTGACCCACCCCGCCAACCC
This sequence comes from uncultured bacterium, assembly GCA_937911525.1. Classification (GTDB taxonomy): domain Bacteria; phylum Planctomycetota; class J058; order J058; family J058; genus NORP233. The sequence continues at coordinate 1,450 of CALDQK010000546.1, read as the reverse complement.
GCTCTCGCTGCGCCGGCCGGAGGTCTCCTCGTTCACCCTCGACGCCCACAAGATGCTCCAGGCGCCCTACGGGACCGGCGTCTACCTCGTCCGCAAGGGCTACCTGGCGTCCGTGTGCACCCAAGAGGCGTCCTACGTGAGGGGCCACGACTACACCCTCTGCGGCAGTCGCTCGGGCGCCAACGCCGTCGCCGTGTGGCTGATCCTGCACGCCTACGGGCCGGAGGGCGGGCGCGAGTTCCTCGCCCAGCTGCTGGCGCGAACCGAGCGCCTCTGCGCCGGGCTCGACGCGCGCCGGGTCGCCTACTTCCGCGAGCCGCACATGAACGTGGTGGCGCTGCGAGCGGAGGACGTCCCGCCGGCGGCGGCGCGACGCTTCCACCTCGTCCCCGACGACCACCACGCTCCCCGCTGGTGGAAGGTGGTGGTCATGGACCACGTAGACGACGAGCTGATCGAGCGCTTCCTCGCCGCCTGGTGACCCGGCCGCTACTCGCCGGACTGACCCGAGTCGAGCTGCAGCGAGGGCGGATCCTGCGGCCCGGGGTAGCTCGGCTTCGAGCCCGAGTCGAGCTGCAGCGAGGGCGGATTGTCCACCGGCCGGGCCGTCAGGTCGCTCAGCTGGAACCAGCCGCTGCGGCCGCCGGTGGCCGAGTCGCCGCGCTTGACCAGCTTGAGCCGATACCAGCCGGCGGGCTTGCCGCTGAGGTCGGCCGAGAAGCTGCCCGCGTCGGAGGCGATCCGGCGCTCGACCGTCGTCGTCTCCTCGAGGTCGCCGTTGCGGGCCGTGTAGCGCTGAGCGACCAAGCGGCGATACCAGCGCAGGATCGTGTCCGGCGTCACGGGGGTGGCGTAGCGGCCGAGCAACGCGCGGCCGAGGGCCTGGCCGCGCTCCGCCAGGCGGCGGCGCTGTCGCTGAGTGAAGCGCAAGCGCTTGGGCCCCAGTTGCTCGCGAAGGGTGGCGTTCTCCGCCTGGAGGTAGAGGATCACAGCCTGCTGCTCTCGGCTGACCCAGCCGACCAGGAGCAAGAGGAGGAACTGGAGCGGAGGGGGCAGCGTAGCGGTCACCCGCTTCGGATAGCGGGCCGGCGGCCCTCGGACCAGGGGCTCGCCGTAACCATCAGGGTTGGGGTGGATCCTGGGTGGGTCGCTATGGGGATTGAGGCGAGGAGCAGGGCGACTGCACGCGGGACTCAGCTCAGCAGCTGCGCGGATGCGCGCGACTGTGCGAGGCCTGGCCCGCTCGCGGACCCGTTGTCCGCGAGCGCCAAGCCGGCTGGCCGTGCCGTGCGGCGCCGCGGGCAGACCTCGGGCCGCGCGGGCAAAACCCGCTCCCTGGTGGGCGAAGAATGCTGCCCCCGCCTACGGGTCCCACGCGGACTCGCACTGGAGGGCCGGGGGGAGGTCTTCCCGGCGCAGTTCGCCGAAGAGACAGCGCGGGCACTCGACG
>CALDQK010000545.1 GCA_937911525.1 uncultured bacterium | reverse complement strand
CTTCATGATCTACGGCTCGCGGGGCGCCGCCGAGCGCCGCGGCCCCACGGTCCGCTTCCCCCGCAAGGGAGACGGGACCAACTAACGAGGAGCTGTCGCAGTCAGCGGCAGCTCCCTCTAGATCGAGTCTTGAACGGGGAAAACTCGAAAACTGGAAGAAGGCAAGGCAACTCCGGCCAGCAGTCACCGCGCCTTCTAGTTTTCCAGTTTTCTCCGTTCCATCCCTGATTCGCGAAGGAGCTGTCGCAGTCAGCGACAGCTCCCTCTGACTCGAGTCTTGAACGGGGAAAACTCGAAAACTCGAAGAAGGCAACTCCGGCCAGCAGTCGTCACCGCGCCTTCTAGTTTTCCAGTTTTCTCCGTTCCATCCCTGATTCGCGAAGGAGCTGTCGCAGTCAGCGACAGCTCCCTCTGACTCGAGTGTGTGAAGAAGGAAAGCAGGAAAGCAGGAAGAGGCAACAGGTCTCGAGCGACAGCTTCCTTCTTTTCCTCGATTCATGCTTTCCTACTAAATCCGGAACGCAAAGGAGCTGTCGCCAATCGCGACAGCTCCTTAGCTCGACTCGACGAGGAGAACGCGACTAGGCCGCGTTCTCCTTCATCTCGTTCAGCGTCTCGGTCAGCGCGACCTTGGCGTCCGCGAAGAGCATCATGGCGTTGTCCGCCTCGAAGAGCTTGTTCTTCACGCCGGCGTAGCCGGGGCTGAGGCTGCGCTTGACGACCACGACCGTGCGGGCCTCGTGGACGTTGAGGATCGGCATCCCGTAGAGCGGGTTGTCCGGCTCGTCGAGGCTGGCCGGGTTCACCACGTCGTTGGCGCCGAGCACGATCACCACGTCGGTGGTCTTGAAGTCCGAGTTGATCTCGTCCATCTCGACCAGCTGCTCGTAGGGCACGTTGGACTCGGCCAGGAGCACGTTCATGTGACCCGGCATGCGACCCGCGACGGGGTGGATCGCGTAGCGGACCGTGACGTCCTGCGCCTCGAGGTAGTCGGCCAGCTCGCGCACGGCGTGCTGGGCCTGGGCCACCGCGAGGCCGTAGCCGGGGACCACGATCACCGAGCTGATCCCGTCGAGGAGCATCGCGAGCTCCTCGCTGGTGGTCCGCTTGATGTTGCTGTAGTCCCGCGCGTCCTTGGCCTGGCCGCCGCCGCCGCCCGAGGTCTGGCCGAAGCCGCCCAGGAGCACGCTGATCAGCGAGCGGTTCATGGCCTTGCACATGATGTTCGTCAGGATCAGGCCCGCGGCGCCGACCATGGCGCCCGACACGATCAGGACGTTCTCCTTGAGCACGAAGCCGGTCATGCTCGCCGCGACGCCCGAGTAGGAGTTGAGCAGCGAGATCACGACCGGCATGTCCGCGCCGCCGATCGGGATCACGAGCGTGATCCCGAGCACCAGCGAGAGGACCGCGACGCCGATCATCATGCCCATCGCGGGGCCGGGATCGGTCAGGACGAAGCCGGCGTAGCCGCCGAGGCCCGCCATGGCGAGGATCAGGAGCAGGTTCAGCAGGTGCTGACCCGGGAACACGATCGCGTCGCCGCCGATCAGCTTGCCCGAGAGCTTGCAGTAGGCGACCAGCGAGCCGGTCAGGGTGATCCCGCCGATGATGATCGAGAGCAGGAGCGTCGCGATCTGGGAGGGGTCGCTGGTGGGCTTCTTCAGCTCACCCACGTCCTGGAGCGAGGGCTGATCCGCGGGCAGGTCCACGGGACCCGAGCCGACGGGCATGGCCACCGGAGGTCCGAGGCGCACGTTGTAGAGCTTCTCGCCCGGGGTCCAGGAGTCCCAGGTCTTGACGATCTTGGCCTTGCCGTCCGCGGGCTCGACGGCGTCGTGCTGCGCGAAGACCGGGAACAGGACCGCGAGGGCGACCAGGAGCGACGCCGCGCCGCCCGAGCCGTTGAGGAGCGCGACCATCTCCGGCATGTCGGTCATGGGGACCCGGATCGCCGCGACGGCGCCGAGCACGCCGCCCACGACCAGGCCGCCGACGATCCAGGGCCAGCCGACGACGTCGATGTTGACCAGGGTGGCCACGGTCGCGATCAGCATCGCGAGGGCGGCCAGCCGGTTGCCGTTGGCCGCGGTGCGGACGCGGCCCAGGCGCTTGATGCCGAAGATGAACAGGACGATCGCGACGAGGTACGCGAGTCCGACGATATCGCCCTTGCTCACTTGTCCTCCGTCTTCTTCTTGCCGCTGAACATCTCGAGCATCCGGTTGGTCACCATGAAGCCGCCGACCACGTTGATCATGGCGGTGGCGATGGCGCAGGCCCCCAGGATGTTGGCCACGATCGGCCAGTCCTTGAGGAAGTAGGCGCAGCTGAGCGCGCCCACGATCGTGATGCCGGAGACGGCGTTGGCGCCCGACATGAGCGGGGTGTGCAGGGTCGGCGGGACCTTCGTGATCAGCTCGAAGCCGAGGAAGATCGCCAGCACGAACACCGTGACCATGATCATGAGCGTCATTACTCGCTCTCCTTCATGTCTTCGATGGCCTTCTTGGTGCGCTCGTTACGGACCTCGCCGTCCTTGATGATCAAGGCGCCGTCGATCACCTCGTCCTCGAGGTCGAGCTTGATCGCGGCGTCGTTCTCGCGATCGACGATGTCCATCACCAGCGCCAGGATGTTGCGCGCATACATGGCGCTGGCGTCGCTGGCCAAGGTGGCCGGGACGTTGGGCTCGCCCACGATCGTGACGCCGTGCTTGGTCACGATCCCGGTCTCGGCCAGCTCGCAGTTGCCGCCCTGGCTGACCGCCAGGTCGACGATCACCGCGCCCTCCTTCATCTTCTCGACCGTGGAGGCCGAGATCAGCTTGGGGGCGGGGCGGCCGGGGATCAGGGCCGTGCAGATCACCAGGTCGGCGGCGATCAGGTGGCTCTCGATGATCTCGGCCTGGCGCTTCTTCTGCTCGTCGGTGAGCTCCTTGGCGTAGCCGCCCTCACCGGAGGCCTCGACCGTCTCGATGAACTTGCCGCCCAGCGACTCGACCTGCTCCTTGACCTCGGGGCGAATGTCGGTCGCCTCGACCACGGCGCCCAGGCGACGCGCGGTGGCGATCGCCTGGAGCCCGGCGACGCCGGCGCCCATCACGACGCACTTGGCCGGCTTGATCGTGCCCGCGGCCGTGACCATCATCGGCATGATCTGGGTCATGGCGTTGGCGCCCATCAGCACGGCCTTGTAGCCGGCCAGGTTCGCCTGCGAGGAGAGCACGTCCATCTTCTGGGCGCGCGAGATCCGCGGCACCGCCTCCATGGCCAGCACCGAGAGCTTGCGCTCCGAGAGCTTCTTGGCCAGGGCCGGGTTGCTGACCGACCACACCAGGGAGAGCAGCAGCGCGCCCTCCTTGAGCAGCTCGGTCTCGTGCTTGCCGTCCTTCCGCTCCTCGGGCGGGTTGACCTTGAGCACCACGTCGGCGTCCCAGGCCTCGCCAATCGAGGCGCCGGCTTCGACGTATTCCTGATCCAGGATCTTGCTGGCTTCGCCAGCGCCACCTTCGACCGTCACCTTCAGACCAAGCTTGATCATGCGCTTGACCGTCTCGGGGGTCGCGGCGACGCGGGTCTCGCCGTCCTGGATCTCCTTGGGCACGAACACGGTCGTCATGCGGCCTGATCCTTGCGTCACAGAGAGTTATGGGGGCGCGGAGTATACGGGTGGGCGGGGGCGGTCGCTATGGGGACCGGGCAGATAAGGGAGGTCGGCTCTGGAGGGAGGGGCCCAGGACTCCGACTCGGATTGAGCGCCCGGACAGTTTGGTTGAGATCGCGAAAGCGGCGCTCCGAAGGGCTCTTTCAACGCAAAGACGCAGAGACGCAGAGACGCAAAGAACGGCGCTGGCGGTTCGGGAGGTGCTGCACCAGCGGACTCGGCTCCCGACCTGGCTCCCGGTTGGAGCTCTTTGCGCCTCTGCGTCTTTGCGTCTTTGCGTTAAAGACGAAATCCCATGGCGGTCTCGAGATCTGCGACAGCTGCTCTCGCGCGCGCGATCAGGTCACCCCGCCGGGGCGCGCGAGCGCACCAGCGCCGCCGCCGCCCGCAGGCCGTCCAGCGCCGCGGACATGATCCCGCCCGCGAAGCCGGCGCCCTCGCCGACCGGGTAGAGGCCCGGCGTGCTGGGCGAGAGGTAGGTCTCGCGATCCCGCGGGATCCGGACCGGCGAGGAGCCGCGGGCCTCGGGGCCGACCAGCAAGCCCGCGCTCTCGTAGCCCTCGATCCGCTGGGCGAACACCTTCAGCGCCTGGGCGAAGGGCTTGCGGCTCCAGGCGGGGATCACCTCGCTCAGGTCCGCGCTCTGGAGGCGACGCGGGTAGCTCGAGCGCAGCTCGCCCGTCGAGCGCTTGCCGGCGAGGAAGTCGCTCACGCGCTGGGCCGGCAGGGCGTAGTCGCGCCCGCCCAGCTCGAAGCCGCGCTGCTCGAGCTGGCGCTGGAGCTCGACCCCCGCCAGGGGGTGCTGGCCGCCGCCGGGGGCGTGCTCGTGCGGGACCGTGAACACCAGGCCCGAGTTGGCCCAGCCCGAGTCGCGCTTGCGCCGCGACATGCCGTTGGAGCAGAGGTGGCGAGCCTCGCTCACGCTGGCCATCAGCGTCCCGCCCGGGCACATGCAGAAGCTGAACACGCCCCGCCGCTTGTCGTTGAGCACGTATTCGGCGGCCGGCAGCTGGCCCGCGAAGGGGCCGAGCTGGCTCACGTCGATCAGCTCCTGGGGGTGCTCGATCCGCAGCCCGAGCTGGAAGGGCTTGTATTCGAGCGCCACGCCCTTGGCGTGCAGCATCTCGTAGGTGTCGCGGGCCGAGTGGCCGATCCCGAGCACGACCACGTCGGCCGGGACCGTCTCCCCGCCGCGCAGGCCGACGCCCGCGACCTCACCCTCGGGGCCGAGCAGGAGCTCGTCCACGCGGCAGTCGAAGCGGAAGGTCGCGCCGAGGCGGACCAGCTCGCGCCGCAGGAAGACCAGCACCGCGCGCAGGCGGTCGGTGCCGACGTGGGGCTTGCTCACGTAGCGGATCTCGTCGGGCGCGCGGGCCGCCACGAGCAGCTCGTGCACCAGCCCGACCAGGGGCGAGCGGGTGCGGGTCGTCAGCTTGCCGTCCGAGAAGGTCCCCGCGCCGCCCTCGCCGAAGAGGATGTTCGCCTCGTCGTCGTGCTCGCCGCCCTGGTCGAAGGCGTTGACCTTGCGGACCCGCGGGCCGACCTCGGGGCCGCGCTCCAGGATCAGCGGCGCGTAGCCCTCGCGCGCGAGCAGCCAGCCGGCGAAGAGCCCCGCCGGCCCCGAGCCCACGATCACCGGCGGGTGGCGGAGCGGGCGCTCGCCGTGGGGCAGCCCCTCGGCGATCGCGAGGTCCGGCGCGTCCTTGCTCCGCGGGCGCTTGAGCTTGGCCTTGCCCTTGTCGAGCAGGCGCGCGGCCTGAGCCTCCTCGCGCAGCCGGAAGCCGACGTGATAGGTCCAGTGCACGTCCCGCTTGCGCCGCGCGTCGAGCGCCTGGCGCACGATCTCCCACTCGGCGATCGCGTCGGGCGCCAGGCCGAGGTGCTGGGCCAGCGCGGCCGGGAGCCGCTGCTGCGGCTCCTCGCCCACCTCGACGCGCAGGTTCTCGACGACCAGCTGTTCCATTGGAGCGAGCGTAACCCTCGCCCCGGCGCCGGTCGCGCCTCAGCGCCGCTGGACCTGGCGTCTCCCTCCTGCAGGGCGCCAGCGGCTCGCGTAGGCTCGCCCGCTCACCAGGAGGTGTGCCGTGGAGCTGGAGCGGACCTTTGGGCTGGCCGACGACCGCGAGAAGGTGCTCGAGGACTTCGTCCCGGGCAGCGTCGAGCGCTACTACCACCGCTGCCTGCACCTCCAGCACCAGGGCGCGCTGGGCGAGGTGCCCGCCGTGCTCGAGGAGTGGCGCGAGCGCCACGGCAAGGACTCGCGCTGGCACGAGATCGAAGACCGCCAGGCCCTGCTCGACTTCTGGCGCGACGAGGACGCCCACGCCGAGCACCTGCGCCAGCGGCTCAGTCTCAGCTTCTCGCACAACCGTGAGGACCCCGACGCCGAGCGGCGCTACCCGAGCGCGCTCGACCCCGAGCTGATCGCCTGGAGCACGCTGCGCGACTACGGGGTCCGCTACGGGGGGCTGAGCAGCTTCACGCCCCTGGGGCTCGACCGGGTCGCGCGCGAGGTCGAGCTCGACCCCGACAAGCGGCGCGAGCTGCTCGACCGGATCGCGGTGCCCGACTTCGACCAGCTCCCCGAGTGGATCGCGTCCGAGCTCGCGCGCGAGAAGCCGCGCCCCTTCGCGCAGATCAACGCGCGCAGCCTGCTGACCCTGGCCCAGCTCGAGCGCCTGGCCGAGCTGCGGCCCGAGCTGCTCAACGACTCGAGCTACGTCGAGGAGATGCTCCAACGTCTCCTCCCCCCCGAGCACGCGGACGCCGACGACCCCGCCGTGCGTCAGGAGCACCTCGGTCGCCTCTCGAGCTTCTGCGACCGGCTGGGGACGGCCTTCAACGCGCTCAAGCTGGAGGTGCTCCACCACACCCTCCAGCTGGCGCGCGAGTCGGGCGCCAGCGACGAGCAGCTCCTGGGCGCCTTCCTCGTCTACCTGGCCCTGCCGCGCCACGCCTCCTACGTGGCCCGGGGCTTCCTCGAGAGCACCCGCCACCTGGCGGTCAACCTGGGTCAGCGCCACGGCTCGGGCCTCGAGCCCGTGCGCGACGACGAGCCCCTGGTGCGCGAGCTGCTCGAGCGCCTGCTGCGCGACGCCGAGGACACGAGCGCCTTCGACGAGCTGATCGAGGCGCGCTACCTGCGCGAGCGCTTCGTGACCAGCAAGCTCCTGCACGGCGTGGGCGACCCCGACGAGTGGGCCGCGCTCCTCGACCAGCCGGCGCTGCTGGCGCGGCTGCGCGAGCGGATCGAGCTTCGCTTCGCCCTCGGCTCGCCCGAGCGCTTCGCGCGCGACGAGGAGGTCTCGCTCACCGTCGAGCTCAAGAACGTGCGCGAGCTGACGATCAAGGTGTTCCGGCTCAACGTGGCCAGCGTGTTCCACGCCACCGGGCGCGACGTCGGGCTCTCGATCGACCTCGACGGGCTGGTCCCCGAGCTGCAGCGGGTCGAGGCGATCGACGCGCCCGCCCTGCGCCGCGAGACCCGCTCCTTCTCGTTCCCGGAGCTGAGCGAGCCCGGGGTCTACGTGATCGACTTCCTCGGCGGCGGGCGCAACAGCCGGGCCCTGGTCCGCAAGGGCAGCCTGCGCCTGGTCGAGCGCCCGACCGCCGCCGGCCAGGTCGTGCGCGTGATCGACGAGCGCGGGCGGGCCTGCCCGAGCGCGACCCTCTGGCTGGGCGGACGCGACTACCGCCCCGACGAGGAGGGGCGGATCCTGGTCCCCTACACCGGCTCGCCCGGGACCAAGCAGGTCCTGCTCCAGGACGGCGGGCTGACCTCCGTCGCGAGCTTCCCCCACCGCGAGGAGCGCTTCGAGCTCTCCTGCGGCCTGCACGTCGACCGCGAGCACCTCGTGGAGGGCGTCGAGGCCACCGCGCTCGTGCGCGCGGCCCTGACCGTCCACGGGGCGCCGGCCAGCCTCGAGCTCCTGAGCGAGGTCGGGCTCACGATCACGACCAGCGATCAGCGCGGGGTCGAGACCACCAGCGAGGCGCGGGACCTGAAGCTCCTCCTCGACGACGAGGCGCGCCACACCTTCCGCGTCCCGCCGGGGGCGGCGTCCTTGAGCCTGGACCTGCGGGCCACGCTCGAGCGGCCGATCCGCGGCGACCAGCAGCACTTCAGCGCTTCGCGCAGCTACGAGATCAACGGGATCGACGGGCGCGAGCAGATCCGCGCGCTCTACCTGGCCCGCCGCGAGGAGGGCTATCGCCTCGAGGCCCGCGGCAAGAGCGGCGAGGTCCTGCCCAGCCAGTCGCTCTCGCTCGACCTCCAGCCGCGCCTGATCACGGGGTCCAAGTCGTGCACGCTCCAGACCGACGAGCAGGGCGGCGTCGACCTGGGTGAGCTGCGCGACGTGGCCTGGCTGCGGGCGCGCCTGCCCGGCGGCCCGACCCAGGAGTTCCTGCTCGCCCCCGATCGGGTCCGCCTGCCCAGCCGGATCCACGCCGCCGCCGGCGAAGAGGTCTCGCTCCCCTACATGGGCAGCTCGCGCGCGCCGAGCCGCTCCTCCTTCGCGCTCTTCGAGCTGCGCCGCGGCCGCTACCTGCGCGACTGCTTCACCCAGCTCCGCCTCTCGCCGGGGCGCCTGCGCCTGGTCGACCTGGAGCCCGGGAGCTACGTGCTCTGGCTCAAGGAGGAGCCGCGGACCCGGGTCGAGCTCGAGATCGGCCCGGCGCTGGACTCGGCCGCGGGCGAGGACGCCGCCCTGGTCGGGCGCTGGCTGGCCAGCCCGCGCCGCTTGCTCGAGCTGCGCAACCGCCGCCCGCTCTGCATGGCCCCCGTCGAGGTCGACGCCGAGGCGCTGACCCTGCGCCTGGAGGGCGTGACCCCGCGGACCCGCGTGCACCTGCTCGCGACCCGCTACCAGCCGGCGCACGACCTCTACGCCGAGCTGGGCGACGTGCCGCGCGCGACGCCCCTGGCGGCGACCGTCCCCAGCCCGCGCTCCCGCTACGAGGCCGAGCGACAGCTGCCCGAGGAGGTGCGCTACGTGCTCGAGCGCGGCTCGGCGGATCCCCTCCCGGGCAACCTGCTCGAGCGCCCGAGCCTGCTCTTGAACCCCTGGGCGATGCGCGACACGCGCACCGACACCCAGGACGCCAAGGGCGGCGGCGGCTTCGGCGGACGACTCGAAGAGGACGCCAGCTACGCCAGCGACGCCTACCTGGCCAAGGACGACGCGGCCCTGGGGGAGGGGAGCGAGTTTCCGACCTTCGACTTCCTGCCCCGCGGCGCGCGCCTGCTCGCGGGCCTGCGCCCCGACGAGCAGGGCGTCGTGCGCGTGCCGCGCGCCGAGCTGGGCGACGCCCAGCTGGTCCGCGTGCTCGCGCTCGACCCGCAGAACGCGCTCGAGCGGAGCGTGGCCCTGCCGGCTAGCGACTACGAGCCGCGCGACCGGCGCCTGCTGCTCGGGCTCGACCCGGGCGAGCACTTCACCGAGCAGCGCACCGTCACCCCGCTCAAGGACGACGACCCGCTCGAGGTCGACGACCTGACCGCGACCAAGCTGACCCGCTACGACAGCCTGGAGCGGGTCTACCGGCTCTTCGCGACGCTCAACCCGAGCGACGCGCTGGAGACCTTCGGCTTCCTGACCCGCTGGCCGACGCTCAGCCAGGCCGAGCAGGAGGAGCTCTACAGCGAGCACGCCTGCCACGAGCTGCACGTGTTCCTGTTCCGGCGCGACCCGGAGTTCTTCGCGCGCGTGGTCAAGCCCTACCTGGCGCACAAGCGGCACCGGACCTTCCTGGACGCCTTCCTGCTCGAGGAGGACCTCAGCCCCTTCGCCGAGCCCGCCGCCTTCGCGCGCCTGAACACCTTCGAGCGGATCCTGCTGGCGCGCCGCCAGGGGGGCTCGCGCGACGGGATCACCCGCTCGTTGGCCGACGTCGTCGCCTGCCGCCGGCGCGACCCCGAGGGCGACGCGCGCCGCTTCGACACGGCGCTCGCGGGGCAGGGCCACGACGAGGACGACGGGCTGGGGATCGCGGCCCGGACCGAGTCCCTGCGCGAGGCGCGCCGCGACGAGGCCAAGAAGCAGGCCAAGGAGCGCAGCGCCTCCAAGCGCAAGCGCAGCCGGCGCGCGCCCGCCGCGCCCTCCAAGGCCATGGCGCCGCCGCCCGCGCCGGCGCCCATGGCGCAGGCCATGCTGGGCGCGTCGATGTCGATGCTCGCCGCCGAAGAGTGCGAGGTCATGGCCGACTGCGACGACGAGTGGGGCGAGGTCGAGCTGGAGCGCGGCCTGCGCGAGGAGGTCGTCGAGCTCTACCGCCCCCTGGACACGACCAAGGAGTGGGGCGAGAGCAACTACTACCGGCTGCGCCCCGACCAGTGCGGTCCGGGGCTGGTCCCCAACAACCGCTTCTGGCGCGACTTCGCCGCCCACGACGAGGCGAGCGCCTTCCTCTCGCCCCACGTGGCCGAGGCCAGCTCCTGCTTCACCGAGCAGGCCCTGGCCCTGGCGGTGCTCGACCTGCCCTTCACGGCCAGCGAGCCCGAGGTCGGCTTCGAGGGCGCGGGCATGCGCCTGGTCGCCAAGAGCCCGCAGCTGGTGTTCCAGCAGCAGGTCCGCCCGGCCCCGGTCTCGGAGGAGTCGGTCCCGGTCCTGGTCGGCCAGAAGCTGATCCGGGCCGACGAGCCGACCCGCACCGACGAGCGGGGCGAGGAGGTCGAGCGCTACGTCGAGGGCGAGCTGCTGGCCCAGGTCGTCTACACCCAGCGGGTCGTGGTCAGCAACCCGACCGGCGCCAGCCACCGCCTGGACGTGCTGGTCCAGATCCCGCGCGGGGCGATGCCCGTGGCGGGCTCGCAGCGGACCGACACCACCCGCCTGCACCTCTCGCCCTACGAGACCGAGTCCCTCGAGGCGCACTTCTACTTCCCGCACCCGGGCGACTTCCAGCACTTCCCCGCCCACGTGGCCCGCCACGAGGAGGTCGTGGCCTGGGCCGAGGCCCGCGAGCTGGAGGTGGTCGCGGAGCCGAGCGAGCGCGACACGACCAGCTGGAGCTACGTCAGCCAGCAGGGCAGCCTGGAGGAGGTCCTGGCGCGCCTGGGCGAGGCGAACCTCGAGCGCCTGGACCTGAGCCGGATCGCCTGGCGAATGAAGGAGCGGCCCGCCTACGAGCGAGTGCTCGAGCTGCTCGAGAGCCGCTTCGTCTACGAGCGCGTGCTCTGGAGCTACGCCTTGAAGCACCGCGACCAGCGCCGGCTGGTCCAGTTCCTCCAGGGCGAGCCGAGCTTCCTGCGCCGCTGCGGGCTGGCGCTCAGCGCCAGCTGGCTGGAGGTGTGCCCGCTGGAGCAGGGCTGGTATCAGCACCTCGAGTACGCGCCCCTGGTCAACGCCCGCGCGCACCGGCTGGGGGAGGAGCGCAAGCTCCTCAACGACCGCTTCCGCCAGCAGTGGCAGGCCTTCGTCGACCTCTGCCGCTACCGGGCCGAGCTGGGCGCCGACGAGCGCCTCTCGCTCGTCTACTACCTCGTGCTCCAGGACCGGCTGCGCGAGGCGATCGAGCAGCTGGCCCGCGTCCCGCGCGAGGCGGTCAGCTGCCAGCTCCAGCACGACTACCTCTCGGCCTGGCTGGCGCTCGTCGCCGGCGAGCCCGAGCGGGCACGCCAGCTGGTCGAGCCCTGGATCGACCACCCCGTCCCGCGCTGGCGGACCCGCTTCCGCGCCGTGGACGCCATGCTGAGCGAGCTCGCCGGCGGCGAGTTCACCCTGGTCGACGCGGGCCTGCGCGACCAGCGCCAGGCCGCCCACGCCCAGCGCGACGCGGCCCTCGAGCTCGAGCCCGCCGGCGCGCGCCTGCGCCTCGTGACGCACCGCCTGAAGCGCGTGACCCTCCGCTACTACCGGATGGACCTCGAGCTGCTCTTCTCGCTCCAGCCCTTCGCCTGGCAGGACTCGGGCCGCTTCGCCTACACGGCTCCCCACGCCGAGGTGGTGGTCGAGGTCGAGGACGGCGAGCGCGAGCTCGACCCGCCAGCCGAGCTGGCCGGCCAGAACCTCGTGGTCGAGGCCCTGGCCGAGGGGCGGCGTGAGGTGTGCGCGCTCTACGCCCACCGCCTGGCCCTGCGCGTCTCGGCCAACTACGGCCAACTCGAGGTCCGCGAGCGGGGCGGCGGCGGCCCGCTGCCGGCGACCTACGTCAAGTGCTACGCGCGCCTGAAGGACGGCAGCGAGCGCTTCTACCGCGACGGCTACACCGACCTGCGCGGGCGCTTCGACTACAGCTCGCTCAGCACCGACCTGCTCAGCCAGACCGCGCGCTTCGCGCTCCTGGTCGCGAGCCCGAGCCACGGCGCCCTGGTGCGCGAGGTCGACCCGCCCCAGCGCTAGACGCTATGGGCCGCCAAAAGGCGTCCGAGAGATCTGCCGATCTCTCG
>CALDQK010000544.1 GCA_937911525.1 uncultured bacterium | reverse complement strand
ACGAGGTAGACCTCGCCGAAGCCGCCGACCATCACGTTGCTCGGCTTGATGTCGCGGTGGAGCACGCCCTTGCTGTGGGCGTAGTGGACCGCGTTGCACACCTGGCTGAAGATCTCCAGGTTCGCCAGCAGCCGGTCGTCGGGGAGCGCGCGCCAGCCCTCGTGCTCGGGGTCCAGCAGCAGGTCGCGCCAGCTGGTGCCGGCGATCCGCTTCATGACCATCAGCGGCCGGCCGTGCTCGTCCATGCCGAGCCGGTGCACGGGCACGATGTTGGGGTGCTCGAGCGAGCCCGTCAGCTGCGCCTCGCGCAGCAGCGCCGCCTCCGCGGCCGCGCTCGCGTCGCGGCGGATCCGCTTGAGCGCGACCTCGCGCTGCAGCGCGCGGTCCTCGGCCGAGACGACCTCGCCCATGCCGCCGCTGCCGAGCAGGACGCCCAGGCGCAGCGGCGCGTCGGGCCCCTGCAGGCGCAGCTCCTCCAGCGGGCGCGTGGCGGCCAGCTCGGCCACCGGGTCGGCCTCGGTCAGCTCCTCGGCCCGCACCCCGCGCAGGCTCCGGGCCGGGTCGAAGGGCCCCTGCGCGGTCAAGGCCTCCAGCGCCGCGCGCAGGGTGACCTGGTCCGCGGCGGGGAGCGTCTTGGCTGGGTCGTCGTCGTCCGCCGGCATGCGGCCAGGTTAGGCCACCGGGGTTGCTTCGGGAGCAGACGAGGGAGGCCGGTAGCGAAACCGGTAGGCAGCTGCCAAGTCATCAGCAAGGGCTGTCGCTGACCTCGAGACCGCCTGACCCCCTTTTCTTCAACGCAAAGACGCCAAGACGCAAAGGCGCAGAGAGCGCCAGCGCGGAGCGAAGGCGAGACGTCGAGGCGAGTCAACACTCGGACGACTGACCGCTCTTCGATCTGAGAGCGCCGCTCTTTGCGTCTCTGCGCCTCTGCGTCTTTGCGTTGAGAAAGCTCTCGGAGCGCCGCTCCAGGCACACCTCCCATGGGCCTGGGCGCTGGAATCCCGGGCGACAGCCCTTCCTGATTCCTGATTCCTGACTCAAATTCAAATTCAAACTGCAGCCGGATTCGTGGACCTCTCGGAAGCCCTCACGGACACGGGACGCCGGTCGCTAGCGATCGGCCAGGGGTCCCCCGTGCGCCGCCACGATCCCCGCGACCAAGCTCGGGTCGTCGGGCACGATCGTGCGCCCGCGCCACACCACCGAGCCGCCGCCGTAGCGGATCCGGTAGCCGGCCCACACCGAGCGCAGCACGAGCAAGGCCGCGATCGGGACCAGGAGCGCCCGCCACACCGGGACCTTCATCGCCGCGCGGTTGAGCGCCTGGATCAGGATCACCCAGCAGGGGACCCCGATCGCGAGCGCGCGCAGGCTGACGCCCACTCCGCCGACCCCGAGCGCGTAGTCGCCTGCCAGGCCGCTCAGGACGAGGGGCGCGATCAGGAAGGGCGCCACGCCCAGGAGCAGGCAGGCGAGCATCGTCATGAAGAAGAACCCGCGCCCGACGCCCAGGTAGGGCGTGCCGCAGGCGACCAGGCGGCTCCAGCCCACGTGGGCTTCATCGAGGCCGACGTAGTTGATGCAGTCGAAGAGCGCCCCGCCGGGGAGGAAGCGGTAGGCCAGCCCGTTGGCCTTGATCAGGCGGGCCATGGACATGTCGTCGAAGGCGAAGGGCTTGAGCGCGGCGTGCCCGCCGATCCCCTCGTAGGCGTCCTTGCGCAGGAGCACGAACTGCCCGTTGGCCCAACCCAGGCCGCGCGCGGCGGGGTCGTTGGTCTGGCGGAGGGGGACCGCGAGGAAGGTCGCGATCAGGATCGAGCTCTCGAGCAGGTCGCCCCAGAGCGTCGGGTTGGGATAGACCCCCGACGACGAGAAGGCCTGCAGCTCGTGCTTCCGCGCGAAGGCCATGGCGCGCCACAGGCCGTCTTTGCGCTGGCGGGTGTCGGCGTCGATGAAGAGCAGCCACTCGCCCTGCGCCTCGCGTGCGGCGTGGTGGAGCACGTAGCTCTTGCCGGCGCGGAACTCGGCGCGGTCCTCGAGCTCGCTCAGCTGCGCGAGCTCGATCGGCCGGATCCGGGCGTCTCGCTGCGCGAACTCGGCCACGATCTCGGGGGTCCGGTCGCTCGAGCTGTCGTCGACGACGAGGACCTCGAAGTCGGGGTAGTCCCAGCTGAGAACCGTCTCGAGGCAGGCGCCGATGTTGCGCTCCTCGTCGCGGGCCGGGATCACGACCGAGACCTTGGGCGGGTCGGCGCCGAGGTCCTCCTTGGTCAGCTTGACCAGCACCTGCTCGCCCTTCATCGCGGCCGCCTGGCGGACTTGCGCCAGCATCAGGAGCAGGCAGCCGCAGGCGGCCAGGAGGAGCAGGACGAAGAGCGCGGGAGCGAGCACGCCGCGATCCTAACCCTCAGCGCCCTCGGCGCCCTTGGGGGACTCAGCGCCCTCGGCGCCCTCGGGGGACTCAGCGCCCTCAGCGCCCTGGGGCGCCTCGACGCGCCGCGGCCAGAGGCGCAGCAGCGCGGGCAGCAGGACCACGTCGGCCAGGAAGGCCGCCAGGAAGGCCAGGCAGGCGATCGCGCCGAAGTAGCGCAGCGGCTTGAGCGCGGCGAAGGCGTAGACCGAGAAGGCGCCGAGCAGGAGCAGGGTCGTGAACAGGATCGCGCGGCCCGCGCGCTGGAAGGTGGCCTCGATCGCGTCGTCGAGCGTGACGCCGGGGCGCAGCTCCTCGCGCAGGCAGTGCACGAAGTGGATCGTGTCGTCGACGATGATCCCGATCGCGATCGTGGCGATCAGCGCGATCGGGACGCTGACGGGAATGTCCGCCCAGCCCATCAGGCCGAGCACCAGCGCGACCGGGAGCACGTTGGGCACCAGCGAGAGCAGCCCCAGGCGCAGCTCGCGGGTCGAGAGCGCGATCAGGAGGCTGACCACCGCCAGGGCGAGCAGGAAGCTGTCGCGCTGGGTCGTGAGCAGATACTGGTTGCTCCGCTCGAGGAGCATCGCGCCGCCGGTGACGTGGGCCCGCGCGATCCCCTCGAAGCGCTCGGCGAGCTGGCGGTCGAGCTCGCTCAGGAGGCCCGAATACTGGGCGCTCGGGATCAGGTTCATTCGGACCGAGATCCGGATCGCCGAGCCGTCGACCGCGACGTGCTGACCGTAGAAGTCCGCATCCGAGCTGGAGAGCAGGGTCAAGAGCTGGGCGCTGGCGGCCGGCTCGCTGGGGACCTCGACGGGGACGTCGAAGGCCTGGCAGATCTCGAGCAAGGCGCTGGTCACGCCCACGACCGAGCGGACCTCCTCCTGGCTGCGCAGCCAGTCCTCGAGGCCGACCGCAGCCACGAGGAGCTCGGCGGGCGGGAGCTGCTCGGCCGGCGGCTGGAGCGGCTCGATCACGACCTCCGCCGAGACGGTGCCGCCCATGCGCTGGTGAATGAACTCGAGGTCTGCGCGCAGGGGCTCGTCGGGCTCGAGGTCGCCGACGGGGTCGTTGTTGACGTAGAGCTTCGTCGCCCCGGGCGCCGCCAGCAGGCCCAGGGCCAGCGCGCCGATCACGAAGAGCCCGGGCCGGCGGCGGATCGGCGCGTCCAGGCGCGAGAGCAGCCCGCCCAGGAAGTCGCTCGGGAGGCTCCCGTCCGCTCGCGGACGTGGCTGCCAACCAGTGAGCAGGGCCGGCGCCGAGCTCAGCAGGGCGGCGTAGGCGAAGAGGCAGCCGGCGGCCGCGAACAGCCCCAGGTTGCGCACGGGGGCCAGGTCGGAGCTGAGCAGGGCCAGGAAGCCCGCCGCCGTGGTGAGCGAGGTCAGCAGGCAGGGGGTGGTCGTCTCCTCGAGCGCCAGGGCACACACGGCCTGGGGGTCCCAGTCCTCGCCCTGGACCTGGAGCGCGATTGCGTGCCGCTCGTAGGCCGCGATCAGGTGCATCGCGTCGGCGATCCCCACGCAGATCACGAGCGTCAGGAGGATCGCGCTCAGCTGCGAGAGGGGCACGTCGAGCAGGCCTTGCAGGCCCAGCGTCGCCAGGAGCGAGACCACGATCAGGAGGAAGGGCGCCAGCGCCGGGCGCAGGCTGCGGAACAAGAGCAGCTGCAGGAAGAGCGCCACCAGCAGGCCGCCCAGGAGCGCGCGTCCCATCTCGCGCCCCAGGATCCGCCCGATCCGGGTCGTGATCACCGGGGTCCCCACGCACACCGGCTTCAGGCGGGCCCAGGGCCCCTCGCTCAGCAGCTCGGCCACGGCGTCCGCCACCTGCTGCCGCCGGAGCGGGATCAGCTCGGGTCGGTCGGGCGGGGCCATGTCGAGCCGGTCCAGGCGGATCAAGAACCCGACCGTCGTGGCCGCTTCGTTGATCAGGAGCCCCTGGAAGGGGCGATAGCTGAGCACGCGCTCACGCCAGAGCGCGATCTCGTCGGGGCTCTGCGGCTGCGCCTTGGCGAAGGAGCGCGTCGTGAGCTCGTCGTCCTCGTCGAACACCACGGGCGAATGCAGCGGCGAGCGGATCGAGTCCACGATCCGAATCCGGCCGTCGTGGGAGTCGCCGGGCTTCTCGTCGATCTCGAGCTCCTCGAGCCGCTCCCCGAGGGCGAGCAGGGCCTCGCGGTCGGGCCCCTGGAAGGGGTCAAGGACGTCGGCCATCAGGTAGAGGACCTCGTCGCTGCCGAACACCTCCTGCAGCTCGTTGAAGCGCGCGACGGCGGGGTCCCCCTCGACGAAGAGGGCCTCGTTGCTGACGTCGAAGCGCAGGCCCTTGGCGCCGAGGCCGATCAGGAGCCCCGCGAGCAGCAGGGTGGCCAGGAGCAGGGTCCAGCGGCGCCGAACCAGCGTGGGGGCGAAGCTCAACGCGGCTCCCGCCTGCTCAGCCGGCGTAGCGGTAGAGCAGATACTCCCGGCTGAACTCGCCCGTCTTGTGATAGAGGGTCGGCCCCTCCTTGGCGAGCGCGCCCACGCCGGAGTTGAGCCCCAGCGAGAAGGCGTTCTCGAGCACGGGCGTCAGGTAGGCCTCGACCAGGCCCTTGGCGCGGTACTGCTCGAGCACGGCCATGGTGTGGAAGATCAGCCGCGAGCTGCGGTGCTGCTGGAGCAGGGCCGGCAGGTCGGGCAGGCGCGCCGCGTCGCCGCCCAGGGCGCGGAAGGCGTCGCTGGGGTCGGGGTAGAGGAAGCCCATTCCGATCGTGGTGCCCTCCGGGTTGACCAGGAAGGGGCACACGTCCCCGACCACGAAGGCCCGCATTCCCCCGTAGACCTGCGCGAAGCTGGGGAAGTCGAGGTGCGTGTAGGCCAGGTTCTTGCTGAAGCCCGGCACGAGCACGTCGTAGGCCCGCTTCAGGTCGCGGTCGAAGTGCTCCCCGGTCTGGAAGGCGTCGTAGCGGTAGTCCCCCGAGGTCAGCACGTCGCTGCGCCGCTGCAGCGAGGCGGCGTGCATGCCGTCGAGGTGGGCCCGGCTCAGGTCCCACGAATACCAGCCCGCCTTGCGCTCGAAGCCGTAGTCGGTCCACAGGCGCGGGTAGTAGTCAGGGTTGTAGGGCTCGCCGAAGAAGATCGGCCGCTCGAAGCCCTGGGTCATGAAGCGATAGGCCTGCCAGATCGAGGAGTTCATCGGCCCCCAGATCTCCTCGCCCCGCCCCTGCTCGGCGAGCCAGGCCCGCGCCGCGTCCAGCACCGCGCCGGCCGCCTCCGCGTCGTCCTTGGCCTCGAAGTAGCCGATCAGGCCGACGGGGGTCTCGCCCTCCTGCAAGAGCGGGTTGATCACCGCCGTGGCCCGCGCCACGGGCTCCCCGTCGCGCCGGGCCAGGAAGCTCTTCCGCTCGTGGCCCTCGCCGAGGAGCGGCGGTCCGGTCAGCTCGTGGGCCACCTGCTGGCGGAAGGGCGGGACCCAGCGCGGGTCGTCGGCGTAGACGCGATAGGGCAGCGTCAGGAAGGCGTCCAGGTCGGCTGCGCGCGGCTCGGCGCCGAAGCTCGTCACCTCGAGGCTCATGGACGGCTCTCTCTCTACCAGGGTCGCCAGGTCACGCCGCGCGTGACGCCGAGCGCGATCGCCAGGCCCGCCTGGGCGACGACCACGTAGACCTCGACGAAGGGGCGCAGCTTGGTCGCTGCAGGGGTCGGCTGGAGCTGGAGGCGCAGCACGGCCCCGACCGGCACCAGGGCCGCGACCCCGAGCACGCCCCAGAACACGGGGCCCAGCCCGATCTGCCGGCTGAGGGCGAGCACGCAGCCCGCCGAGACCAGGATCAGGAAGGCCGGCACGACCGCCGCCCGCCGCCAGCCGCCGAAGACCTTCGAGTAGGTCTCGTAGTCGGTCTCCATGTCGGGGAGGCGGATCTTGCGGCAGGTCTCCCAGGCCGTGATCGGGAACCACATCCCGAAGCAGATCAGCGCCAGCCCCCAGCGCGGCCCGGCCAGGGTGAACTCCTGCAGGAAGAGCGTCAGCACGTAGGCCTGCAGGACCACGGTCAGGGGGTTGTGGGTCAGCAACGCGAGCAAGAGGCTCGTCTTGATCTTGGGCCAGAAGTACCACTTGAAGCTCAGCCAGGTGGCCAGGTAGGCCGCCGCGAAGCCGAGCGCGGGATAGAACCACTTGCCCAGGAGCAGCAGGGGCAGGTTCATGAGGAGCATCAGGGCCGTGATCGTGTGCCGCAGGACGTGCAGGTCGCCCTCGGTGATCTCGCCCGTGACGATCGGGCGGTCCATGTAGCGGGGGTCCCCCGCCGCGGCGAGGCGCCGGTCGCTCTCGGCGTCCTTCAGCTCGTCGTAGACGCGCAGGATCGCCATGAAGAGCGTGATCGTGAGCGCGCCGACGATCGCGCGCGCGCCGAACACGAGCGGCTCCTGGCCCGCGAGGGCCTGCAGGCTCCAGTGCAGCGCCAGGAAGGTCGCGACGCCCGAGGGGAGCATCACCGCCGGCGGAAACTGGGCGTTGAGGTAGGTGAAGATCCGCCCCAGACGTCCAGAACGCTCGCTCATGGGCGCAGGTTATCGCCCCGAGAGGCCGCGTGCACGGAGGGAGCCGCAGAGGTCTGGCCAGGGGGATCGCAATGAATCCTCCCCTTGCGCGCGCGGCGCTGCGCGGCGACAACCAGGCAGGTGAGCGACGAGCGCGAACATTTCCTGGTGACCGCGGCGGGCGAAGCCTTCGTGCTCGTGGCGGGGCGGAGCTTCACCTTCGGGCGCAGCGCCAACTCGGACTTCGTGGCCCGCAGCAGCGAGGTCTCGCGCGAGCACGCGCGCCTGATCTCGCTCGCCGGCGAGCCCACCAGCTGGCTGCTCGAGAACCTCGCCCCTCGCAACGGGACCTTCGTCAACGGCGAGCGGCTGCCCGACAAGGGCGCGCGGCGGCTCGAGCACGGCGACCGGATCACCCTCGCCAGCAACACGATCTTCCACTACTTCTTCACCAGCCACGCAGAGATCGACCGCGTCGTCGAGCACTTCGGCGTCGACGAGCTGACCACGCAGTGGGCGCTCAAGGACATCGAGCAGAAGAAGGAGTCGCGCCGGGTCAGCCGCCCTCCGCTGCCCAAGAACACGCCGCCGCCCACGCTCCCCGAGAAGGGGGACCTGGCCGCGACGCGCGGCACGCAGCTCCTGGGCATGATCCAGGGGACCCGCTTCACCGGCGAGCTGACCTTCTTCAACGGCACCCAGGAGGGGAAGCTGCGCTTCGCCGTGGGTGAGCCCGTCGCGGGCACGATCGGGCGCGAGGGCAAGGACGCCGCCCTCGCGGCCCTGCGCGCCGCCGACCACGGCAACTACCGCGCCCGCAAGCAGGTCCCCGACCGGGCCAGCTTCGACCTGATCCCCGCGATCGACCTCTTGATCCTGCTCTACGACGTGCGGGCCTCGGGGGTGCTCAGCCTGTTCCGTCCGGGGGACGCTGCCCTGGCGGGCCGACTGGTCCTGCTCGACGGCCTCTGCGTCAGCGCCGGCTTCGGGCGCGCGGTCGGCCGGGCTGCGCTCGAGGCGGTCAGCGACCTCGAGCAAGGCGGCTTCGCCTGGGAGCCCAAGACCACCGAGGAGCTCGACGGCCAGCTCATGACCCCGCGCGCCAAGCGCGAGGCCCTCGACGACCCGGGCCCGCCGCCGGGGCGCTAGCGGGCTCTCTCTGGGACCGCCAGACCCGCTTGATAGGGTGAAGGCGGTGGCGAGGAGCAAGGACAAGACGGCGGACGAGCACTGGAGCAAGCTCCCCAAGGCCCAGCTGCTCGACATGCGTCTGTGCGACCTGAAGCTCGAGATCGAAGGGACCTGGCTCGAGGAGCCGCTGGAGATCGTGCGGCGGGACCTGGCCCGGGTCGGCCTCGAGCGGCTCAAGCCGCACTTCTGGCTGAGCGAAGAGTGGTTCTGCCCCGACGGGGTGACCGGCGTCGCGATCCCCTTCTACCTGGCGCACCCGCGCCTGCTCCGCCTCGAGCGCTCCGAGATGCTCGAGGTCGAGGGCGGGACCAAGCGCGAGGCGGTCAAGATCCTCCGCCACGAGCTGGGGCACGCCCTCGATCACGCCTTCGGGCTGCACCGGCGCAAGCGCTGGCAGCAGCACTTCGGGCGCAGCTCGCAGCGCTACCCCGACGCCTACCGGCCCAACCCCACCAGCAAGCACTACGTCCAGCACCTCGACGACTGGTACGCCCAGGCCCACCCCGACGAGGACTTCGCCGAGACCTTCGCGGTGTGGATCACCCCCCGCTCGCGCTGGCGCAAGCGCTACCGCGACTGGCCCGCGCTCGAGAAGCTCCTCTACGTGGACGAGCTGATGGACGAGCTGGCCGGCCTCAAGCCGCGCTACCGGAGCCGGGCCCGGGTCGACTCCCTCCCGCGCCTGCGTCAGACCTTGCGCCAATATTACGCCGCCAAGAAGGAGCGCTTCGTCGTCGACTACCCTGACGTCTACGACCGGGAGCTGCGGCTGATCTTCTCCGACGACCCCAAGGACGTTCGCAGCGAGACCGCCGCCAGCTTCCTCCGCCGCAACCGCGCCCAGATTCGCTCGCTGGTCGCCAAGTGGACGGGCGAATACGAGTTCACGCTCCAGCACGTGTTCAAGCTCATGATCGGGCGCTGCAAGCAGCTCAAGCTGCGGGCGGCCGGTGAGCCGCAGCAGCTCCGACTCGACTTCGCGATCCTGCTCACGGTCAAGTCGATGCATCACCTCTACGAGCGTGAGTGGATACCTATGTGAGGAAGCGCCGCGTTCTGCTGCTCGTCCACGAGGACCTCGTCCCGCCCGCCCCGGAGCGGATCGAGCAGATGAGCGACGACGACGTCGCCCCCTTCAAGACCGAATACCACGTCGAGACCGAGCTCCGCGCGCTCGGTCACGACGTGCGCGTGCTCGGGCTCTACGACGAGCTCCGCCCCCTGCGGGCCGCGATCGAGGAGTTCCGCCCCCACGTGGCCTTCAACCTGCTGGAGGAGTTCCGCGAGGAGACGGCCTACGACTACTACATCGTCAACTACCTCGAGCTGCACCACACCCCCTTCACGGGCTGCAGCGCGCCGGGGCTCTTCCTGGCCCGCGACAAGGCGCTCTCCAAGAAGATCCTCGCCTACCACCGGATCCGCGCGCCGAAGTTCTTCGTGGTCCCGCGCGGGCGCAAGCCGCGCCGCCCCAACCGGCTCTCGTTCCCGCTGATCGTCAAGTGCCAGACCGAGGAGGCCTCGCTCGGGATCAGCCAGGCCTCGGTCGTCGAGGACGACGCTCAGCTCGCCGAGCGCGTCGCCTACGTCCACGACGAGCTGAAGGCGTCCGCGATCGTGGAGGAGTTCGTGCCGGGGCGTGAGCTCTACCTGGGGATCGTCGGCAACCAGCGCCTGACGCCCTTCCCGGTGTGGGAGCTGCGGATCGAGAAGCGCCAGCCGGGCGAGCGCATGGTCGCCACCGAGCAGGTCAAGTGGGACCTCGACTACCAGCGCGAGCGCGGCGTGGAGCACGGCCCCGCCGAGCTCGACGAGGAGACCGCGGCCCGGATCCAGCGCGTGGGCAAGCAGATCTACCGCCGCCTCGGCCTCTCGGGCTACGCCCGGATCGACTTCCGCCTCCACGACGACGGGCGGCTGTTCTTCCTCGAGGCCAACCCCAACCCCGAGATCTCCGCCGACGAGGAGTTCGCCACCGCCGCCGACGCGGCCGGCCTCCCCTACCCCGACCTGCTCGAGAAGATCCTCCGGCTGGGGATCAACCGCTAAGAGGGCCCACCATGAGCACCTACTCCCGCCTGCGCGACCTGCCCCTGAAGGTCGAGGGCTACGAGCGCGAGACCCTCGCGCGCGACGTCAGCGCGGGCTGGGTGCGCAAGACGACGCTCGTGCGCCTCCAGGGCGAAGGCCAGCGCGGCGTCGGCGAGGACGTCACCTACCAGGCCGAGGCCCACGAGGCCTTCTGGTCCGTCGAGCTGGACCTCGCCGGGGAGACCACCCTCGAGGGCTTCAGCCACCGCCTGGACGCCTGCGAGCTCTTCCCCGCCGAGGTCGGCGACAGCAAGGCGCCGCTCTTCCGCCGCTGGGCGCTCGAGAGCGCGGCCCTCGACCTGGCCCTGCGTCAGGCCGGCACCTCGCTGGCGGCCAGGCTGGGGCGGCGCGCTCAGCCGCTGCGCTTCGCGGTCTCGCTCGGGCTGGGCAACCCGCCCGAGTTCTCGCGCCTGGAGCGCCTCTGGGAGCGGGCGAGCGGCGTCGAGCTCAAGCTCGACGCGGACCCGAGCTGGGACGACGCCCTGCTCGAGCGCCTGGCGGCCAGCGGCAAGGTCCAGGTCGTCGACTTCAAGGGCCAGTACAAGGGCGCCTTCCGCGGACCGGAGCCGGACGCCGAGCTCTACCGGCGCGTGGCCGAGGCCCTGCCCGAGGCCTGGCTCGAGGACCCCGGCTGGACCCCCGCCACCCGCGAGGTCCTCGCGCCGCACATGGAGCGCGTGACCTACGACGCGCCCATGTGCTCGCTGAGCGACCTGGTCCAGCTCTGGCCCCAGCCGCGCGCGATCAACGTCAAGCCCTCGCGCTACGGCTCGCTCGAGGAGCTGTGCCGCGTCTACGACTACTGCGCCGCCAAGGGGATCACCGTCTACGGCGGCGGCCAGTTCGAGCTGGGCGAGGGGCGCCGCCAGGCCCAGCTCCTGGCCAGCCTCTTCCACGCCAGCGGCCCCAACGACCTCGCCCCCAGCGCCTTCAACGAGGCGGAGCTGCCGGCCGACCTCCCCGGCTCGCCGCTCCCGATCGAGGACCAGCCCGGGTTCTGAGCCGCTATCGGGAGCCCGGGAGGGGCCAGCCAGGGCCAGCCGCCCCTCCCGGACTCAGCGCGAGGCGAGCCGCTCGATCGACTCGATCGCCTGGACCATTTTGGTCCAGGCCGACGCGTTGGCCGAGTGGATCACGATCCGCGCGGGCGGGACGACGCCCCGCAGCGCGACGGCCTCCTCGAGCCAGCGCAGGACGTCGTAGCCGGTGCCCCGCTCGTCGTCGCCGAGGTCGTGATCGAGCGAGAGCTCGGCCACGCCGCCCGCTTCGAGGAGGGCGATCACCTCACTTGGCCAGTAGCAGCGGGTCCAGCCCTGGGGGGCCTCGCGCGTGTCGTCCAGGTAGATCTTCACAGCGGTCACGCTGGTTGGACGCTCGCGCCCTCCTCGGCTGTCTCGCTCTCTGGCGCCACCCCGATCACCGCGCCGGCCTTGGCCTCGCGGGTCAGCTTGACCACGAAGGCCCCGTGCAGCCCCAGGCCGGCCAGCACCAACACGTGCACGACCTCGTGATAGCCGATCACCCCCGTCCAGAGCGTGGGCTCTTCGATCAGCTCCAGGAGCGCCCCCGAGGAGAAGGAGATCCCGCAGAGGAAGAAGGGCAGCGTCCAGCGCAGCCCGCGCTTGGCGACCAGCCAGATCGCGACCGGCGTCCCGATCGAGCCGAACACGACGTAGAAGAGCACCACCACCCAGCTGGGGATCAGGTTCGCGAAGAGCGTCTCGATCAGCAGCCCCGCCAGCGCGCAGAGCACGACCGTCACTTCGAGCGCGCGCCCGAAGCGGCCGGGGAGCAGGAAGTGCCGCACGGGCAGGAAGCAGCCGACGACCGTCAGCCAGATCGCGGCGTGGTCCATGCGCTGCAGGACTCGCCGGGCCGCGGTGTCCATGGCCTGCCAGTGGTAGATCCCGCTCACGCCGAGCTGCACGATCACCGCCGCGGCGAAGAGCCCCAGCACGCGCTGGCGGCGCGCCTCGCCCGCCCCCTCGCGCAGCAGCCAGGGAGTCAGCGCCAGCGCCACGAGGGCGCCGCCGAGGTGGGTGAGGGTGCTGACGAGTTCGGTGGGCAGCAAGGGCACGGCCCGCGACGCTACCCCGAGACCCGGCCGGCCTCCACTCCGACCCTCGAGGCCCGATCTCCTTGCTTGCCGGAGCGGGCCCAGCCGCTATCCTGCGCGGCCTGATGCACCGGATCCTCGAACTACCCACCTGGCTCGTGTCCCTCGTGCTGCTGGCCCTGGCCGTGGTCTGGTTCTTCGGCTGGCGCAAGAGCAGCGTGCAGAAGGAGCGCGAGCTGGCGCCCTTCGCGGGCGTGTTCGCCCTGGCCGCGATCGGGCTGCCGATCTTCACCCGGACCCTGACCCTGCCGACCTATGGCTTCTGCATGGGCCTGGGCTGCCTGGCCCTGGCGACGCTCACGATCTACTGGGCGCGCCGCGAGGGCCTGCTCAGCATGGAGCACACGATCGAGGCCCTCCTGATCACCGGCGTGTGCGGGCTGATCGGGGCCCGGGGCGTGTTCCTGATCGAGGCCTGGGACACCCACTTCGCCGACAAGCCGCCGGCCATGGCGGTCTCGCTGCTCGAGGCGCCCGCCCAGGGCGACAGCTTGACCCTCGCGACCAACACCGGCGAGCCCTTCACGGTCACCTTCAGCGGCGAGGAGGACACGCTCCAGGAGCTCCAGACCCGCCTCGAGGAGGCCGGGCGGACCCACGACCTGCTGGTCGAGCTCAAGACGACCCAGCACCGCGGCGACGAGGGGATCTTGACCTTCGAGCGCGGGCTGCTGCTCAAGACGGGCGCGCGCGGGTCGCAGGCGGTCCTGAAGGTGATCGGCGGGAGCGCGGCTCGCAAGCTGGGGCTCGCCCCGCGCAGCTACACCAAGGGCGTCGACGTCCCCTTCGCGACGATCTTCAACCTCCGCATGGGCGGGCTGACCTACTTCGGGAGCGTGATCGGGGTCCTGCTCTCGGCGGCGATCTACCTGCGCTTCCGCAAGGTCAGCTACCTGCGCATGCTCGACCTCGTCGGGCCGGCGCTGCCCCTGGGGCTCTTCTTCGGGCGCCTGGGCTGCCTGGCCAACGGCTGCTGCTGGGGCCGTGAGGCGGGGCCGAACGCGCTCTACACGGTCCAGTTCCCGCCCTGGAGCCCCGCTTGGAGTCAGTTCGCGCGCGAGAAGCTCTCGCTGAACTTCGACCCGGAGCTGGCCAAGCAGCACCTGACCCCGGCGATG
Source organism: uncultured bacterium (assembly GCA_937911525.1). Taxonomy (GTDB): domain Bacteria; phylum Planctomycetota; class J058; order J058; family J058; genus NORP233. The sequence goes on along the minus strand of CALDQK010000544.1, from coordinate 1,897 downwards.
CAGGACGCGCTCGGCCCCCTCTGCGAGGCGACCCCCGCGGTCCACGCCACCCAGCTCTACGAGGGGATCACGGTGTTCGTGATCTTCCTCCTCGCGCTGGCCTTCCGCCGCTTCCTCCAGGCGCGGGTCGGGCAGACCTTCGCCTTCGTGGTCCTGCTCCAGGCCCCGGTCCGCTTCGTGGTCGAGCACTTCCGCCGCGACCACGAGGTGTTCTTCCCGGTCGCGGGCTATCCGCTGACCGAGAGCCAGACCGTGGCCCTGGTCATGTTCGCGATCGCGCTGCCCGCCATGGTCTACCTGAGCAAGCGCGGGCGCCCCCTGAGCGAGGCCCGCGCCGAAGAGGCCGCCGCCCGCGCCGCCGCGGAAGAGGCCGCGCAGGTCGAGGAGGCTTCCGCGGCCGAGGCCTCCCCCGGGGCGGAATGAACCGCGCCTGGCGCCTGATCATGGGCGAGCCCGAAGGCGTGGCTCCCCTGGTGCCGCGCTGGTGGGGCCTGATCGCCTACGCCTTTTACGCCCTGCACGCGATCTACTTCCTGGCCCACGACCGCCCGGGCAACCTGCTCTGGGGCTGCCACATGGCCTGCCTGGGGGTCGGGACTGGGCTCCTGCTCCGCAGCCCCGTGTTCAACGGCCTGGGCGTGCTCTCGCTCGTGTTCGGGACCCCGCTCTGGGTGCTGGACTTCATGACCGGCGGCGAGTTCCTGCCGACCTCCATGGGGACGCACCTCGGCGGCCTGGCGCTCGGGATCGCGGGCGTGCGCTCGCTGGGGATCCCCCGCTTCACCTGGCTGAAGTTGGTCGCGCTGACCGCGCTGCTGATGACCCTCAGCCGGGTCGTCCCGCCGGCCGCGCTCGAGAACGTGAATCTCTGCATGGGTCCGCCCAAGGGCTGGGAAGACGAGCTGCCGGGCTACCCCGTGTTCGGCGCGATCGTGCTCGGCGGAGCGGCCGCCCAGTTCCTCCTGGCCGAGCTGGTGCTGCGCTGGTTCTTCGTCCCCGGCGAGCCCAAGGGCCTGCGCCGCTTCGTCCGCGACGCGCACATTTTCGCGCTGGGCGGCGCCTGGCTGGCCGCGCTCTTCGCGCTCTGCGCGCCGGTCGCCCTGCTCTGGCCGACGCTGGCCTGGCGCAACCGGATGTCCCTGATCGCGGGCCGCCTCTGGAGCCCCTTCGCGCTCTACCTCTGCGGGGTCGAGGTCACCTACGAGGGCCTGGAGCGCCTGCGCCACCCCGCGATCCTGACCTTCAACCACACCACGCACCTCGACTTCCTCGTCAACGCCCAGCTCTCGGGCAGCCGCTGCCTGGTGTTCGGCAAGCGCTCCCTGGCGCGCCTGCCCTTCCTCGGCTGGGCCTGGGTGATCGGCGGGCACCCGCTGATCCGCCGCGACGAGCGCGAGCACTGGCAGCGCGAGCTGGACCGGGTGGTCGAGCTCCTGCGGCAGGGCTACTCGACGATCGTGGCGCCCGAGGGGCGCCGCAGCCCCAGCGGTGAGCTGCTCGAGTTCAAGAAGGGCCCCTTCCACCTGGCGGTGAAGAGCGGGCTCCCGATCCAGCCGATCGTGATCGAGGGCGGCGCCGAGCTGGTCCGCCACCAGAACGCCGCCCGCCCGGGGCGGATCCGCTGCCGCGTGCTGGAGCCGATCTCGACCGAGGGCTGGAGCGCCGAGACCCTGGACGAGCACGTGGCCGAGCTGAGAGCGCTCTACCTGCGCGAGCTCGGCGAGCCCGGAGCCGCGCCCGCCGAGTAGGGAACCGAGAGCCCTCGCCCGTCGTGTTGGAGAGCGACGGACCCCCCACGAGGACTCTCATGAACTCCAGACTGTTCCTGGTCGGCGCCTCCCTGGCCGCGCTGACCTTCGCAGGCGCGCCGGCGCGCGCCCAAGACCCCACCCCTGCT
>CALDQK010000543.1 GCA_937911525.1 uncultured bacterium | reverse complement strand
CCTTGTGGGCGGCCCGCCACTCGATCAGGCGCCTGAGGCCGTCGCGCAGCTCGACCTGGGCGTCGAAGCCGAGCTCCTCGCTGGCCCGCTTGGGGCAGCCGACGCGGTTCTTGACGAAGGTCCGCCCGCCGGGCTCGTAGCGGATCTCGAGGTCGGAGCCGGTCAGCTCGAGCAGCAGCTCGGCCAGCTGCTTGATCGTGGTCTTGATCCCGGTGCCGACGTTGTAGAAGCGGTCGGTCGTCTCGCCCTTCATCGCCGCCACGTTGGCCCGCGCGCAGTCGCCCACGTAGACGAAGTCGTAGGCCTGCGAGCCGTCGCCGTAGACGATCGGCGGCTCGCCGCGGTCGAGGCGGTCGAGGATCTTCATGATCACGGCGATGTAGGTGCCCTGATAGTCCTGACGCGGCCCGTAGACGTTCATGTAGCGCAGGCCGGCGTAGTCGAAGCGCTGCTCGCTGTCCTTGTAGCGGTGGTGTAGGGCGCGGCACATGTGCTCGCCCGCGATCTTGGTCGCCCCGTAGAAGTTGTCGTTGTTGTAGGGGTGGTCCTCGGTCATGGGCTCCTCGACCGCGTCGCCGTAGACCGAGGCCGAGGAGGAGTAGACCAACCGCTTGACGCCGGTCTTGAGCACGGCCTCGAGCACGTTGAAGGTCCCGCCGATGTTGACCTCGAAGGCCGAGCGCGGGTAATCCCAGCAGTGGAGCAGCCACAGGGCGGCCAGGTGGAACACCCCGTCGACGCCCTGCATCGCGTCGGCGAGCACGTCGCGGTGCAGCAGCTCGCCGCCGGTCTCCCACAAGCGGACCCGCTCGTCCGCCAGGGCCTCGCTCAGGTTCTCCGCGCCGCCCCGCGAGAGGTTGTCGTAGACGCGCACCTCGGCCACGTCCTCCGCGCGGAGGAGGTCGACGAGGTGGCTGCCGATGAAGCCGGCCCCGCCGATCACGAGCAGGCGCTTTCCCTTGAGATCCACGGTGCTCACCTTTCTGGCCCGCCGGGCCCGACGCGTGGCGGGCACTCTACTGGCAGGAGTCCGTGACCTTCACTCCGAGGGGGGCGCGTCCCGGCGCGCGACTCCGCGGGCCTGCATCAGGCCGAAGATCACCGAGGCCACGACGATCCCGACCCCCAGGCGCTGCTGCGCGGGCGTGTGGGGCATGCCGGGGCCCGGGTCGGTGGCGTTGAACAGGGCCGCGACGAAGCCGAGGAGCGAGACCGAGAGGAAGAACACGATCACGCCCTGAATCAGCGCGTTCAGCAGCGTCGCGGGCTTCACCGGCCTTCGACGAAGCCCTGGTGCAGGGCGCGCACGGCGGCGGCGTCCTGGCCGCCGGCCACGATCACCGAGATGTTGCGCTCGGACGCGGTCTGGGCGATCGCGAGCACGTTGATCCCCTCCTCGGCCAGGCAGGCGAAGACCCGCGCCGCGAAGCCGATCTCGCCGCGCATCGGTGAGCCGATCAGGGACACCACCGCCAAGCCAGAGCGGACCTCGACCTCGATCTCGCGCGGGTGATTGCGGAGCAGGCGCTCGACGGTCGCGCGCTCGGCGGCGCGGACCACCACGCTGGCCTCGCCCGAGGGGCTCGCTTCGGTCAGGAGCAGGGGCGCGATCCCGGCCTCGGCGAGCGCCTCGAGGAAGTCCGAGAGGGCGCGCAGGACCTGCCCCGGGCGCGGCTCGGCGGGCTCGGGAGGTGGTCGGCGCCGTCGTGGTCGAGCCGCGAGGCCACGGGGCCCGCCTCGACCAGGTCGACCATGATCACCTCGGGCACGCTGCTGATCGCGAGGTGGCTGGTCTGGTTGGGGCCGATCAGCGAGGGCGCGATCGACTCGTCGAGGAAGCAGCGGATCTCGATCGAGATCCCCGAGCGGCGGGCCGGGTGGATCGCCTTGGCCGCGATCGCGGGCAGGCCGTAGTGGGCCAGCTCGAGGGCGTCCAGGTAGTGCAGCCGCTCGATCACCTTGGGCTCGCCCACGACGCGGGGATCGCCCGTCAGCAGGCCGGGGGTGTCCTTCCAGAGCAAGGCCGGCCCGCCCAGGACCGAGGCCAGGAAGGTCGCCGTCGTGTCGGAGCCGCCGCGCCCGATCGTGGTCAGGCGCCCGCTGGGGTCCTGACCGACGAAGCCCGCGACCACGTAGACCAGGTCCGCCGCGGGGTCGAAGCGCTGCAGGACCTCCTCGCGCGAGCGCGCGAGGATCCGGCCTTCGCCCGGCTCGGCGGTGGTCAGGATCCCGGCCTCGCCGGCGACGAGCACCTGGGCGGGGATCTCCTCCTGCTCGAGGTGCGCGGCCGCCAGGATCACCGAGAGGCGCTCGCCCATGCCGAGCACCCGGTCCCGCGCGGTGGCCGGCACGTCCTCCAGGGCCGCCACGGCGCCCAGGACCCGCTCCAGCTCGTCGAAGCGCTCGTCGAGCAGGGCCTCGGTCCGCTGGCGCCGCTCCTCGGCGAGGGTCTCGCTGACCTCGCGGTGGCGGAGCCGGAGGGGCTCGAGGTCCACGCTCTGGCCCTCGACGGCCTGGGCGAGGAGCCCGAGCAGCTGGTCGGTGATCCCCTTGAGGGCGGAGAGCACGATCACCAGCGGGCGCGGCTGGGCGCGGACGAGCTCGATCATGCGCTCGAGGCCGGCCCGACTCTGGAGGCAGGACCCGCCGAACTTCATCACCTTCATGGGCGGCCAGGTTAGGCAGCTCGGGGCCCGAGCGCTAGCCCTAACGGGTTTATCAGGAACGAGTTGCGGAGAAGGAGCCAACGAGGGCGGCCCGATTGCGTAACTAAGCGCACACCCATCGGCGGCCGAGTGCAAGAAGCGGCGCCGCCCTTACCCAAGAGCATTACCCAAGAGGTTTCCCATGCACCGGGTTACGACCCCCTGCTTCGCCGCCCTCCTGATCGCCGCGGCCGGTATCAGCGCGGCTCAGACCAACGAGAAGGCGCCGGCCGGCGACCTGGCCTGGAGCTTCACCCAGGACGCCAAGGACAGCTACACGGTCTCGTGGGACCTCAAGGTCAAGCAGGGCCTCAGCGGCGCCCAGCCGATGGACCTGGCCACGATCGGCGTCAAGGTGACCTACGTCCTCGACCAGGTCGTGACCAAGGTCGACGGCGACAAGGCCGCGATCAAGGGCACGATCAAGAGCCTCAAGGTCGAGAGCGGCATGGACATGATGGGCATGCCTGGCCCCAAGAACAGCTACGACTCGGACAAGCCCGAGGGCGCCTCGGCGATCATGAGCGCGCTGGGCAAGGCGGTCGGCGGCGAGCTGACCTTCCACATGAGCAAGCAGGGTGAGGTCAGCGAGGTCGCCGGCGGCGACGAGCTGGCTCAGAAGATCCAGGCCGCGGTCCAGGAGGCCGCCATGAAGCAGCGCCAGAACGGCGGCGGCGGCGGCGGCGGCATGGGCCCCATGGGCAACCCCGAGCTGCAGGGCGCCATGCTCGGCAGCATGGCCTTCATGAACGAGTCGATCATGGGCTCGCTGAACCTGCTCCACCACGTCCTCCCGAGCGAGAAGAAGGCTCAGGGCGAGACCTGGAAGATCAAGCAGGGCCTCGAGGTCAACGTCGGCAGCCTGAGCTTCACCGGCGTCTACAAGCACGACGGCTCGGTCAAGGGCAAGACCCGGATCGGCTTCAAGAACGACGGCGACGTCAAGATGGCCAAGAAGGAGGGCGGCATGGGCGGTATGCCCGGCCTGAACCTCGACCTGACCGTCACCAAGAGCGAGCTCAAGGGCCTCGCGACCTTCGGCGAGGGCAAGCTCGTCGACAGCGAGGTCAGCCTCGACGTCTCGACCGAAGGCGAGATGCCCGACATGCTCAAGCAGCGCATGCAGATGATGGGCGGCGGCGTCCCCGAGGGCACCAAGCTCGCGATCGGCTACAAGCTGACCCTGCGCACCAGCCGCAAGGACGCGGCGAGCGGCGGCGGCGAGAAGTTCTAGGTTCGCCCTAAACTCAACAAAACCTAGCGACCCCGGGGCTTTCCCCGGGGTCGCTTCGTGTTTGGGTGCCTCTACTCGTCGTAAGGGCTTGGCATACTCCGGGAAGCGTGTTTGCAGTTCGCCTTTTGTTCCTTTAACGTGAGCCGAACGTCGATAGCCGATTCTTAACTAGCGCGGGGGAGCCCTTGTGAATCTGACCGCTCGTCAGAACCAAATCGTGAAGTACATCTACCGCTACCGGAAGCGGAACGGCATGGCGCCGACGCTGGCGGAGATCGCCGCGGAGCTGGGGATCTCCAAGGTCACCGTCCACGAGCACATCAGCCAGCTCGAGAAGAAGGGCGCGCTCGAGAAGGAGCCCTACCTCAGCCGCTCGACCAAGCTCACCCGCCGCATGATCCGCATGCTCGAGAAGACCTTCGTCGAGCAGTCGCGCTACGTCGGCTACGAGGAGCCCGACTTCGACGAGGACACGGTCGAGGACGAGATCGAGGACGACGAGGCCCCGGCCGAGCACGACCCCAACACCCGCCTGACCCTGCCCCTGGTGGGCGAGATCGCCGCGGGCCGCCCCCTCGAGGCGGTCGAGAGCAACGAGCTGGTCGACGTGGCCGAGGTCTGCCAGGCCCACAAGGCGCACTACATGCTGCGCGTGCGCGGCGACAGCATGATCGAGGACGGGATCTGCGACGGCGACTACGTCCTGGTCGAGAAGCGCCACAACGCCGTCGACGGCGAGACCGTCGTCGCCGTCCTGCCCGGCGAGGAGGCGACCCTCAAGCGCTTCTATCGCCACCGCGGCAAGAAGTTCAAGCTCCAGCCGGCCAACGCCGCGCTCAAGCCGATCATCGTCGACGCGGTCGAAGTCCGCGGCGTCGTCGTCGGCGTGCTGCGCTCCTACTAGGAAGGCGCCAAGTGCCCCTCCGCGTGCGCTGAAAAGCCATCCGCGTGCGTTGACAGGGCCCTGCCCCACCCGTAGAGTTCGGCGCTTACGGAGCGTGGCTCAGCCTGGTAGAGCGCTGCGTTCGGGACGCAGAGGTCGGAGGTTCAAATCCTCTCGCTCCGAAACCCAAGAGGACTCGTCGGTCACCGGCGAGTCCTCTTCCCGTTTAGCGCTTCCCAGGGCGCTCTACCTTTGGACCTACTCCGCGGCTGGCTTCAGGCGGTAGAGCCGCCAGCCTGCTGCATTCGCGTAGACCAGCTCGGCGTAGCGCGGGTCGGTCACGACCTCCTTCACGACCGAGTTGTCGAAGGTCGGGTAGGTGTAGCCGGGCTGGACCACGTAGTCCACGCCATGCTGCTCACGGAGCATCGTGTAGGCGACCGAGGGATCGTCCTCGCGGTAGAGCTCGAGCAGGACCGGATCGAGGTCCACGAGCAGACGCCGCCCCGAGTAGTAGGCGAAGTCGCCCATGCGGAACACGTAGACGCGGGCGTCGGGCGGCGTCGTCGCCCGGACGTAACGGACCATGTCCATGATCGGGTCGGTGCGCCGCTCCCATGGATGGGTGTCGTGGAAAAGCGCCGGGCCGATCATGACCCATTGATACCAGCCGCTCCTGAACAGGAAGGGGGCCAGGAGGATCAGCAGCAAGACGCGCCGGGTCCCTCGCTGGGGCGGGCGTAGCTCAGCGTCCGGCGAACCAGCGGTCATAGGCTCCTGCGCAGAGAAGCGCCGCTGGGTAGGCCAGCAGCGGCATGGTGAACACGAAGTAGCGCGGATTGCGAATGATGAGGTCCGACCCCACCACGAAGGTCAGCCCAAAGAGGGCGACGTAGAAGAGCACCAGATAGCTGGTGACGAATCGCAGGAAGAGGTCCTCGAAGCGCCGCCTCCAGAGCGCGACCACGACGCCTAGCCCTCCCAGCCAAGGAAGGATCCCGAAGTAGGCAGGCTTGGTCAGGGACTGGAAGTAGCCGTTGATGATGCGGTTGCGCTGAGAGGTCAGCCCACGATCCTCCTGGAACCACTTCTTGACCTCGAGCCGCTCGACCTTCCAGATCGGGTTGTCGTCACCGATCGGACGCCCGCGCTCACGGGTGTTCTCGAGGTATTGCTGGCCGCCGATCAGGCAGCCCACCAAGACGACGGCGGTCAGCCGCTGAAGGCGCGTCGACACGGGCTCCCGCGAGAGCAGGAAGAAGGTCGCGCAGAAGAAGGGGAGCACCAGCAGACCGAGCGAGTGCGCCAGCAGGCAGGCTCCCAGCGAGGCTCCCGCCAGGGCGCACCACCGCCGCGAGGGCCGGCGGATCGACATCACTCCGGTGAAGACCGAGAGCAAGAAGCCGAGTGCCAGGAGCGGATCGACGTGGTGCTCGTAGGAGACCAGGTAGGTCAGAAGCGGGCACGCAAAGAGCAGCCCGGCCCCCGCGACTACGGCGAAGGGGCTGTGGCGACGGAGCGACACGGCCAGCAGGCAGAGGCACATCGTGAACGCCCACAGCGGCACGAGCTTGCCCAGGCCGAGCACCGTCGACTGCTCCTGGATCAGGTAGTTCCAGAGGAACATGCTCGCGTAGCCGAGGGGGTGGGTGCTCGGGGTGTAGAAGCCCGTGCCAGGGTCGGCGGCCGAGAAGAGGTAGACCCCGGCGTCTCGGCCCTCGTAGAGGATCCGCGCGATCGAGGCGTACTCCAGCGCGTCGTTGCCGTGGAGCGCGGTCAGCGAGGCCTCGCTGAACTGCTGCCACAGGTTGAACACGATGATCAGCAGGATCATGGGGATCGCGAAGTCGCGCCCTGGGTCCGCGGCGAGGACTCGCTCCCAGCCGCGACGCGCCGCTGCGTGCATGTTGGCGAACACGCGGAAGCGAGTCGCCGCGAGCAAGGCGAAGCAGGCGACTGGGGTCCAGCGGTAGAAGGCGTAGCTGCTCCCCGGCGCGGCGGTGAACAGGAACAGGGTCAGGGTGGCGACCGCGATCGGGCCGAGGGCGAGGCACACGACTGCCAGCTCGAGCGCCTCCTCGGGCGGCTCGTCCTTCCCGCGCGCACCCAGCTTGGGCCAGCAGAGCGCGAGCAGAGCAAGCGGCGCGCCGAGGTAGGTGAACAGCAGCCAGGGCAAGGCCTCTTTCACGCGCTCCACTCATGTTCGTTCACAGGGCGATCCCCAGGCTCTTGCGAGCCAGCAGTCTCAGGTAGACCACGGACAACACGTAGCTGGCTCCGGTCGCCGCCGCGGCGCCCAGGATCCCGTAGGCCGGGATCAGGGCGAAGTTGGCCACGATGTTGGTCAGCACCACCAGGCCCATGAAGCCGGTGTGGAGGCCAGGCCGACCCGCCTGGAGCAGCAGCATGTTGAAGGGTAGGTAGCCGCTGGCCAGTACGATCCCGCCGATCAGGATCGCGAACACGGGGAAGCTGGGGTCGAAGGCCGGGTCGCCGAGGATCTGCAAGAACACCGGATAGAGGGCGACCGCGACCCCGCCGATCACGAAGGAGGCCAAGGCGAAGCCGCGCGAGATCCGCTTGACCCGTCCCTGCAGGCGCTCGTACGCGCCCTCCGCCACGTCCCGAGCGATCAGCGGGTTGACGTTGTTGCGCAGCACGACCGAGAGCTGACTGAAGCCCTCGGCGAGCATCGCGGCCATGCTGTAGAGGCCGACCGCCTTGTCGTCGAGGAAGAGCCCGAGGGTCAGGACGTCGACGCGTGTGTTGAGCTCGACCATGGTCCCGCTGAGGAAGGACTTGAAGCCAAAGTCCACGTGCTCGCGCATCCAAGCGCGCAGACCCGAGACGCCCGCCGGCCGCCAGATCCGCAGCAGGTAGAGCGAGAGCAGGACCGTCAGCGCGACCTCGGCCACCGAGAGGACGACCGCGAGCTCCTCGCCCGGGGCCTTGCGGTGGAGCAGCACCCCGAGGACCGAGAGCATGATCACGTAGCGCCCGGCCTGAGCGATCGCGAAAGCGCGCATATGGCGCAGCCCGTTGAGGACCGAGAGCAGGACCTTGTTGAGGGCGAAGCACCACAGCCCCGGCAGGGCTAGCTTCCAGCCCACGCTCAGGCCCGGGCTCTCGAACACCCGCCCGAAGAGGGGCGCGAGGAGCAGGGAGACCAGGGTCACGGCGCTCGCTACGACGACCACCAGGGCCAGGGCGGAGGTCACGATCCGGCCCCACTCCTGGGGCGACTCGGCGTGCTCGGAGACGTGGCGGAGGGTCGAGTAGTGCAGCCCGAACACTGCCGCCTGGCTGGCCAGGATGTAGAGCGCGAAGACCTGGTTGAACACGCCCAGGGCGTCGGCGCCGGCGAAGCGGCCGATCAGCAGGTTGAGCAGGATCCCGCTCACCCCCATGACGCCGAACGCAAACAGGTTCCAGACGACGTCGCGGCTGAACTTCTTGCGCTCGGAGCTGCTGATCTCCTCGCTCACGAGCCGAAGGGGAGAGCGCTACCCGCGCAGGTCGCGGTTGCTCTCCATGTCGAACATCATCGCGAAGAACGCCGACATGAGCCCCATGGTGACCGAGAACATCAGCACCATGAAGGTGATCTCGGGCACCTGCTTCTGCTGATACCAGAGCATTCCGAAGCGCACGGTGAACACGCTGCTGACCGCGAACATGACGAAGCTCAGCAGGTAGAAGAACACCAGCGGGTGGAAGTCACGAATGATGTACTTCTCCTTGAGCCGCCAGAAGAAGCGGCTCAGGAGGAGCCAGCTGATCGTGAAGAGCACGCGGCGGATCTTGATCCCCGAGCGCTCGCCCACGTTGTAGACCGGCTCCATCGGGATGTCGCACACGCGGAAGTTGTAGACGTTGAGCCGCACCAGCAGGTCGTTGGGCTGCCCGTAGCGCTTGTACATCCGGTCCCAGTCGATCTGCTTGAGCGCGCGCTTGTTGATCGCGGTGTAGCCCGTCTGGCTGTCGGCGATATGCCAGTAACCCGACGCGATCTTGGTCAGCAGCGAGAGGACCGAGTTGCCGAAGTAGCGGACCTTGGGGATCTTGCGATAGGCCTGACCGCTCAGCAGGCGGTTGGCCTTGGAGTAGTCCACGCGCCCTTCGACGACAGGGTCGAGCAGGCGAGGCAGCTCGGCGGGGTCCATTTGCCCGTCGCCCGCCATCACGACCGCGATGTCGATGTCGTTGTCGCGGGCCCACTTGTAGCCGCTCGCGATCGCGCCCCCGACGCCCTGGTTGATCTCGTGGTCGATCAGGACCACCCGGTCGTCGTGCTCCTGGTAGCCGACCACCACGTCGTGGGTGCCGTCCGTGCTGGTGTCGTTGATGATGATGATCTTGTCGACGAAGTCCGGCATGGTCTCGATGACCCGCCCGATCTGAGTCTCCTCGTTGTGGCAGGGGACCACGATCCCGATCCGGTGCTCCCGATAGGTCCGCGGCCCCTTGGCCGCCTGCTCGCCGGCCGTCTCGGCGGGCGTCTCCTCGGCGGGGGAACTCTCGGACGCTTCCGCGGGCTCGGGAGTCGCCTCCTCCTCCGCCGCGGCGGGAGAGGGGGCCTCGCTGGATTGGGTCGTGCTCATCGGACACCGCCTCGAAGGGCTCGTCAGGCGGGCGTCCTGGCCCAAGCCTGCGGGCCGCGAGTCTAGTCCTTCCTCATCTGCGCGCAAGCCAAACCCCTGACTAGGTCTACATTCAGGGGAGGCAGTCGGCAGGTCTTTGCTACCCTCTCCCCCCCGGAAGGACGCGCTGGAGGTGGCCCATGTGCGGGGTGATCGGCGTCGTGGTCGGCGACAAGGCGACCTTCTCCAAGCGCCAGCTCGAGCGCCTGGTTCAAGACCTCTATCTCCTCTCGGAGTCCCGCGGGAAAGAGGCCTCGGGCGTCGCTGTCCACACCCAGGAGGGCATCCGGGTGCACAAGGAGGCGCGCTCGGCGGAGTTTCTGCTCCGCAGCGAGCCCTTCCGTGAGCTGCTCGAGGGTTTCCAGGCGGGCGTGGTCGCCGCCAAGGGCAAGAGCAACGGCGAAGCCGAGCGACGGCGGAGCCCCGCCCTGATTGGGCACACCCGCCTGACCACCAGCGGCGTGCAGGGCATCCCCACCAACAACCAGCCCGTGATCCGCGAGGGGGCGGTGGTCGTCCACAACGGGATCATCGTCAACGTCGACAAGCTCTGGGAAGACCACCCCGACTTCGAGCGCCACACGGGCGTCGACACCGAGATCCTGGTGTGCCTGCTGCGCCACCACTATCAGGAAACGAAGTCCCTCAGCCAGGCGCTCAAGCGCACCATGGAGGAGATCTACGGCACGGCCTCGATCGCGGCCCTCTTCGAGGACCTCGACGACCTCGTCCTCGCCAGCAACACGGGGTCGCTCTACGTGCTCGACGCGGCGGAGCGCGGCGTGTTCCTCTTCGCCTCGGAGCGCACGATCCTCGAGGACGTGCTCGAGCGAGGCTTCGTGCGTCAGGCGATCGGCAAGGCCGAGATCCGTCAGATCAAGCCCGGCAATGGCCTGGTCGTCAGCCTGCGCGACCTGAGCAGCAACGCGGTCGAGTGGGACAAGCCGGAGCCCGCCTCCTTCGCCCTGACCCACCGCGACGCCTCGCTCTCGATCCTCGACACGCGCGACGAGGAGCTGGCCGCCCTCGAGCGGATGCGGCGCTGCACGCGCTGCGTGCTGCCCGAGACCTTCCCTTTCATCGACTACGACGATCAGGGCGTCTGCAACTACTGCCGCTACCACCCCAAGACGACCTACCTCGGCGGCGAGGCCCTCGAGCAGCGGATCGCCCCTTTCCGACGCCGCGACGGCGAGCCGGACTGCCTGATCGCCTTCAGCGGCGGGCGCGACTCGTGCTACTCGCTCCACTACGCGGTCAAGGAGCTGGGCCTCAACCCGATCGTCTACACCTACGACTGGGGCATGGTCAACGATCTGGCGCGCCGCAATCAGGCCCGCCTCTGCGGCAAGCTCGGGATCGAGCAGATCCTGGTCAGCGCCGACATCAAGCGGAAGCGCGAGAACATCGGCATGAACGTGCGGGCCTGGCTGCGCAAGCCGGACCTGGGCACGATCCCCCTCTTCATGGCGGGTGACAAGCAGTTCTTCTACTACGCCAACAAACTCAAGCAGCGGACCGGCCTCAAGCTGACCATGTGGGCCAGCAACCAGCTCGAGCGGACCAACTTCAAGGTCGGCTTCTGCGGGATCCGCTCGGCGAACGACCAGCACCGCATCTATAAGATGACCCTCATGAACAAGATCCGGATGGGCCTCTACTACGCCCGCCGCTTCCTGAGCAACCCGGGTTACATCAACCGCTCACTCTTCGACACCGCCTTCGCCTTCGTCTCCTACTACTTCATCGAGCACGACTACCTCTACTTCTTCGACTACGTGCCTTGGAACGAAGACGAGATCAACGACCTCTTGATCTCGGAGTACGACTGGGAGATCTCGCCTGACACGCCCACCACCTGGCGGATCGGCGACGAGACGGCGGCCTTCTACAACTACATCTACACCACGATCACGGGCTTCTCTGAGAACGACACGTTCCGGAGCAATCAGGTCCGCGAGGGGCTGATCACCCGCGAGCAGGCCCTGAAGCTGGTCGACCTCGAGAACGCCCCCCGCTGGGACTCCATCAAGCGCTACCTCTCGTTGATCAACGTCGACTTCGACAAGGCAATGTCGGTCGTGAACTCGATGCCCAAGCTCTACTCGAGTGGCTCGAGAACCTAGGCAATGCTCCGACAACGGCTTGCCCTGGGTGCCTTCGTCGTGGGCGCCCTCCTCTGCCTGTCGCTCCTGGCATGGGGGCTCAGGGCCCCGCCGCCCTCCCCCTCTGC
>CALDQK010000542.1 GCA_937911525.1 uncultured bacterium | reverse complement strand
CCCGCCGGCTGGGCTGGCTGCTCGGTCTGGCCCTGATCCCGCTCCTGGCCGGGTTCTCGCTCACGGGCTACCTGCTGCCCTGGGACCAGCGCGGCTACTGGGCGACCCAGGTCGCGGCGAGCATCACCGGCAACACCGGCGGGGCGATGGCCTCCAGAGTGTTCCTCGGCGGGACCGAGCTGAGCACCCTGACCCTGACCCGCTTCTTCACCGCGCACACGGTGGTGCTCCCGCTCACGACCGTGGCGCTGGGGCTGCTGGCCCTGCGCGTGTGGCGGCGCGAGTCCGAGCTCGAGACCCAGCAGGAGGGCGTCCACGCCGCGCCCTACTGGCCGCGCCACGCCGGCCGCGACGCGGGCGCCGTGGCGCTGGTGGCGGCGATCGTGACCGCCCTCGCGCTCGCGGTCGGCCCGCACCTCGAGGCGCCGGCTGACCCCGAGAGCGACTTTCCGCCTCGTCCCGAGTGGTACTTCTCGCCCCTGCGCGAGCTGCTCAAGCACGCCCCCGAGCCCCTGGGCAGCGCCGTGATCCCGGGCGCCGTGTTCCTGCTCTGGGCCGGCCTGCCCTGGATCCTGGGCAAGGGCGGCGAGTCGCGCCAGAAGGCCGTCCGCGGCGCGGTGGTCCTCTCGGTCGGGCTCTACGGCGGCCTGCTGCTGCAGACCCAGCTGGCCGACCTCAACAACGCCGACTACCAGCGCCGGCTCGAGACCGCCGCCCGCGACGCGGCCCTGGCCCGCGAGCTGGCCCGCGAGGGGATCCCGCCCGAGGGGCCGGCCGAGCTCTTGCGCAAGCACCCGCCGCGCCTGGGGCGCGCCGTGTTCGAGACCCACTGCAACCGCTGTCACATCGCCGAGGGCAAGGGCGAGCGGGCAGGCCCCGTCCTCGACGGCTACCTCTCGGTCGGCTGGCTGCGGCGCGTGATCAAGGACCCGCGCCACGACGACTTCTTCGGCAAGACCAAGATCGACGCCATGCCCCCCTTCGAGGGCAGCGACGAGGACCTGAGCGCGATCGCGACCTACGTCCGCAGCCTGGACCCGAGCGTGACCGACCTGCCCGCCGACCTGATCGCGCGCGGCAAGCAGGCCTACGTGAAGCACGAGTGCAACGCCTGCCACAAGGTCAGCGAAGGCGCGGAGGACCTCGGCCCCAACCTGTTCGGCTACGGGAGCGAGGCCTGGCTGCTGGCCTTCCTGAAGAACCCCGCCAGCGACCTGTTCTACTCCGAGGACAACGAGATGCCCGCCTACGCCGAGGAGCTGAGCGAAGAGGAGCTGAAGGCCGTCGTCTACTTCTTGCGCGGCCTCGACGGAGACGTGAAGAAGTAGCCGTGCTCGCCGCGGCGCTCCACTTCAGCCCCGCCCTGGGCGCGCTCGAGGCCAACCGCGAGCGCCTGCTC
>CALDQK010000541.1 GCA_937911525.1 uncultured bacterium | reverse complement strand
CCGTCGCCACCACCGGGAGTCAGGTCACCGCCGAATCCACCGCTGAACCCGCCGCTGAACCCGCCGCTGAACCCGCCGCTGAACCCGCCGCTGACCCCGCCGTCCCCGCTGCTGGCCGCGGCCGGCTGCTCGTCGTCCTCGTCCCCGCGCCCGTAGGGCAGCGGCTGCCGGAGCAGCTCACGAAAGCGGCGCTCGTTCATTCGCACGCGCAGGTCCTCCAGCTCTTGCGCGTCGAGCCAAGCGCGCAGGGCGCGGGTCGCGGTCTCGACCCCCTGAGGCATCCCGCGCGGCGCGAGGTCCTTGGTCGCCTCCCCGACCACGTAGCGCGGCCCGGGCACGAGCTGATACTGCCCGGTCTCCTCGATGCGCTCGACGTTCCAGAGATGAAAGGGCTTCTGGGCCTCGTTCATCCCCTTGCGCACCTTCGCGGGGACCTGCTCGCGATCCATCAGCTCCCACTCGAAGCGGCGCTCGACGCCCTCCCCGGCGCTGGCCTCGACGAGGCGCCTGCAGAAGGCGAGCGCGCGCTCACCCCAAGAGGGGTGCTGGTGGGCGCGCTCGCCCACGGCGCCCGTGCGGCTGCGCCGCTGGACCAGGCGCCCCGCGAAGGCCCGCAGCGCTGGCGTCTCCCAGTCCGCGCTCATCCCTCTCCCCGGTGGAGCTCGGCCGCGCGCTGAATCAAGGAGTCCGGCAGCCCCGCCTGTCGCACGACCTCGAGCGCGTAGCTGCGACCGCTCTGACCGAGCAAGAGCGCGAAGGTCGGCCGCCCCTCCCCGTCGAGGCTGACCGCCGCGTTCTGGCAGCGCGGCTCCTCCTGGGCGAAGCGCTTGAGCGGGCCGAGGTGGGTCGTGGCCAGGATCCGCAGCTCGCGCTCGAGCAGCAGCTCGAGGAAGGCTTGCGCCAGGGCAGCCGCCTCGCCGGGGTCGGTCCCGACGCCGATCTCGTCCAGCAGGACGAGCGCTCCCGGCCTCGCCCCCTCGAGCGCAGCCGCCAGGTCACG
Organism: uncultured bacterium; assembly: GCA_937911525.1. Lineage (GTDB taxonomy): Bacteria > Planctomycetota > J058 > J058 > J058 > NORP233. Next base: position 13,007 of record CALDQK010000541.1, on the reverse strand, counting down.
GGCGTGGGCCTGGAAGGTCGAGACCCCGGCGCCCACGCTGGAGCGAGCCTCGGCCACACAAGCGAAGGCTCGATAGACCGGAAGGCGCCCGCTCTGGACCGGAACGGGGCAGCCGCACTGAGTCAGGAGCGCGGTCAGGCCGAGCGTCTTCATCGCCGCCGTCTTCCCTCCGCCGTTGGGGCCCGAGATCATGAGCAGGCGCGAGTCGCTGCCGAGCTCGAGGTCGAGCGGGACGCACTCCCCCTGGCGGGCCAGGATCGGGTGGAGCGCGCCGCGGAGGAGCAGGGACGCGTCCTCGCTGGCCTCGACGAGCACGCCCTCGGCGTCCTGCCCGTAGCGCGCCATGGCCTGGTGGAGATCGGCCGCGATCAGGCCCGCGGCGAGGCGCTCGAGGTCCACCCTCAGCCCCATGGCTCGCGCCGAGAGGGCGTCCGAGATGCGCAGCGCCTCCTCCTCCGCCGCGATCAAGAGGTCCCGCAGCACGTTGTAGCTGCCCGCCAGCGCATCGGGGTGGACGTAGAAGCCCTCAGGCTGGCGATCGACGATGGGGCCCGGGACCCGCCCGAGCTCCCCTTGCTTGACCAGCAAACAGGGCGTGCCCTCCCGCTCGACGGGTCGGTGCTGGACCAACGCCAACATCAGGGACCCGTTCTGGCAGAGCTGGCTCAGCTCGGCGTCGAGGCTGACTCGCTGACTCGCGATCTCGCTTCGGAGCCGTCCCAGGAGCTCGCTGGCCGTGTCCAGCACCTGCCCGTAGGGACCAACGCTGGCTTCGATGAGGTCAGCCAGCTCGGTCTGGACGGACACCACCTCGGCCTCGCGCGCGACCAAGGCGCTCAGGCGAGGGCTCGAGGCGAACGCCTCGGCGGCGCGATCACCCAGCCGAATGGTCTGCGCCACCCCGACGAGCTCGCGCGCGCTCAAGGGGCGACCTTGCTCGCTAGCGCGCGCGTAGAGGTCGACCAGGTCGCTCAGGGAGCGCATTTCACAGCACGCATCGCGCGCGAGGAGGGCCTGAGCCTCTCGCGTGGTGTCCTGGAGCGCTCGGACCTCGGCGGCCTCGCAGCTGGGCGTCATCGCCTGGGCGGCCAGGCGCCCCGCCTTGCTCTCGGTGTGTCGCGCGAGCTGGGCGCACACTCCTGCCCACTCGGTGAAGGCCAAGAAACGCTGCAGATGGTGGTCGCTCACCTCTCCAAGGGCCCTGAAATCGGTGGCCAGCGGATCGCTCATGAAGGACTCAAACCCCTGTGGGACAACCGGATCAAGCTCGAGAAAGGGCGAAAGGTGATCGCGTTGACTCGCGCTTTCTGAGTTCTACAATTCCGCACCAAGCCTAGAGGAAGACACGTCCTACGTGCAGCAATTCGAAGTCATCAAGGGAATTACGCTCGCTATGGCGCGCACGCTGGAGAAGCAGCTCCGCGAGGCGTGCGGCAGAGAGATCCCGGTCCGATTCCGCTACTCCGACGTCAAGGGCGAGTGCCTGACCCTCTGCCACGTCGGCGTCGTGCGCCGCTCGGGCAACGTCGACCGCGAGTACGAGCTCAAGGGCGGCGCGGAGCAGTTCCGCAACCCGCCCCTCCTCCTGCGCGCCCAATACTTCGTCAGCGCCTGGGCCGAGCCCCCCGAGGACCAGGCGCTCCTCGGCGCCGTCCTGCGGACCTTCCTCGACCGCCCCGCGCTCGAGCTCGAGGGCGAGGACGAAGAGGACATGATCGCCTACGCCGGGATCCCCGAGGTCAACCTCGACACGGTCTCGCTCGAAGAACACCGCGACCTCGCCCAGGGCTTCGGGATGCCCTTCGCTCCGAGCGTCGCCTACTGCGTCGACTTCAGGCTCCAAAGCGGCAAGGTCACCCCGATCAAGCGCGTGAAGGAGCGGGTCATGGATTTCAGGAAGATCGAGGGCTAGGAGTCCTTGTGGTGGATCTGAGGGAAGGGTAGATTTCGCGTCCCTTCGACTCCCCGCTCGGGGAAGAAGAGGGTGCTCGCCGCGTGAACCGCGCTTCACGACTCCCGGTTGGGCGAACTACTCGGAACTGAATCAATCCAAGGATTCGAACGCTTATGGCAACGTCTTATCTCAGTCCTGGTGTCTACGTCGAAGAGGTCGATCGCGGCTCGAAGCCGATCGAAGCCGTCGGCACGAGCACCGTGGGCTTCCTCGGCACCTGCGCCAAGGGCCCCGTGAACAAGCCGATCTTCATCGGCAACTGGACCCAGTTCACCAACACCTTCGGTGACTTCCGCGACAGCCAGTTCCTGGCCCACGCGGTCTACGGCTTCTTCAACAACGGCGGCACCCGCTGCTTCGTCACCAACGTCGGCGAGCACCCCGGCGGCCTCGACAAGGTCGCGGCCGACGCCCCCGCTGGCGACGGCAAGAAGGACGACAAGAAGGCCGCGCCCAAGGGCGACTGGCAGAAGCAGCTCACCGGCATGTTCATCGGTGAGGACAAGGGCCCCAACGCCCGCACCGGCCTCAAGACCTTCGAGGACTGCGACGACATCAGCCTGGTCGTGGCGCCCGGCATGACCGAGCCCGCCATTCAGGACGCGCTGCTGACCCACTGCGAGCTCAAGAAGGACCGCTTCGCGGTGCTCGACTCGCCCGAGACCATCGACATGGGCGGCATCGACAAGATCCCCAAGCCCCGTGACTCGAAGTACGGCGCCTACTACTTCCCCTGGATCGAGGTCTACGACCCCGAGCGCGGCAACATCTTCATTCCGCCCAGCGGCCACATGGTCGGCATCTACGCCCGCGTCGACGCGGAGCGCGGTGTCCACAAGGCTCCCGCGAACGAGATCGTCCGCGGCGCCCTCGGCCTGAAGTACTCGATCAGCCGCTCGGAGCAGGACATCCTGAACCCGAAGGGGATCAACTGCATCCGCGACTTCTCGCGTCGTGGCCGCGGCATCCGCGTCTGGGGTGCTCGCACCATCAGCTCGGACGCCTCGTGGCGCTACATCAACGTTCGCCGCCTCTTCATCATGGTCGAGGAGTCGATCGACATTGGCCTCCAGTGGGCCGTGTTCGAGCCCAACGACCACCGTCTGTGGAAGCGCATCACTCGCGACGTGAGCAGCTTCCTCTACCGGATCTGGAAGAGCGGCGCTCTGTTCGGCAAGACCCCCGAGGAGGCCTTCTACGTCAAGTGCGACGAGGAGACCAACCCCGTGGAGACCATCGACGCGGGTCAGGTGATCACCGAGATCGGTATCTGCCCCGTGAAGCCGGCTGAGTTCGTCATCTTCCGAATCGGTCAGTGGCAGTCGGGCAGCGACGTCGCCGAGTAGGACTAGACACCGTCGGGGGTCGCCCACCAGGGCGGCCCCCGACAAACCCCCGGACGGCTGCTTTCGGTTGCCGTTCATACGATTGAAGGCGTTCGAGAGGAGAACCTATGGCGTCACCGAAGGACATGCGGTCCAAGGTCTATGCTTCGTATTTCAAGTGCGATCTCTGCAAGCACGTGAGCGAGATCTCGCCCATCACCTCGCGTTTCCCCAAGGTGAAGGCTAGCGACAGTCGGCACTACGACTACAAGCGCTTCCAGCCGGGCCAGCCGCAGTACGGCAACATCAACTTCACGATCATCGACCACGATGAGTCGCGGAAGGAGATCAAGGCCTGGATGAAGGACTGCTACGAAGGCAAGGATGCCCGCAAGGACATCACCATCGAGGTTCTGAACCAGGCGGGCGACACCGTCCGCACCTTCAACCTGATCGACACCTTCCCCGTCGCCCTCGATTACGTGGACGTGGGCAGCGGTGGCGATTCGGGAACGGTCGGCAAAATCCGCCTCGAGGTCCGGGTCAACCGGATCGACATGGCTTAAGGAGGTAGACGATGAGCACGGGTAACAAGCACCTCGCGGATCAGTACAACCGCAACTACGCCTTCCGCGTCGAGATCAACGGCGCCGCGGCCCCGGACAGCAGCGAGGGGTCCTGGAACTCCCTCCGCGGCGGTGGCGTCCGGATTCACGAGACCACCGGCGTGACCACCGGCACCGACCAGTTCAAGAACCACTCGCCCGGCATCGCCGAGTGGCAGGACCTGGTCCTCGTCGGCAGCGTGACCGACAAGCGCAAGGACATGCTGACCTGGTACAAGGACATGCAGCAGAAGGGTGGCCCCGACGAGTGCTACAAGGACGTGACCGTCACGATCCTGAACCGCGACGGCAGCGACCTGTGGTCGGTGAACTACCTCCACTGCTTCCTGACCGGCTACTCGCTCTGCGCGCTCAACGGTGACGACGACGACACCGAGGCGACCGAGACCATCGAGCTCTGCGTCGGCTACAGCGACAACTTCCTCACCTAAGGGGAAGGGTCGCTTTCAGACCAGGACAGGACGCCCGCACGCACCTCGTGCGGGCGTCGTCGTTTTGATAGGCGTCTCGTGCAACAATCTACTGCGCTCGAGGTCCTCGCCCCGCCTCTTCGGGTCGGCTAACCTTGGCGCTCAACCCAATCTAGGAGCAGACAGCAAGCAATGGCACTGCAGACCGAGTTCGAGTTCACGCTGCCCCGCGGCTTCGTGGACCAGGAAGGCAACCTGCACAAGAAGGGAGTCATGCGCTTGGCCACGGCCAAGGACGAGATCGCGCCGCTGACCGACTTCCGCGTGCAGAAGAACCGCGCCTACCTGGTGATCATCCTGCTCTCGCGGGTCATCACCAAGCTGGGCACCCTGACCGACAGCGACGTCACGACCGACATCGTCGAGGGTCTCTACTCCGCCGACCTCTCCTACCTGCAGGAGTTCTATCGGCGCATCAACGAGGACGGCTCCGCGCTCGTCCCGACCGTTTGCCCCCACTGCAACGGTGAATTCGACTTCGATTTGGGCTCGTTGGGGGGGGTATAGCTTGCTACCCCGAGGATCGCCTCTATCAGGAGGTGGCCTACATCGCCTACCACTTCCACTGGAGGCGTGAGGAGATCCTCGACCTGGCCCATCGCGAGCGACACCGGTGGGTGCAGGAGATCTCCAAGATCAACAAGAAGATCAACCGCTCGTCGCAACAACAGAGCGGCGGAGGCGGGTTCGGCGGAGGCTTCGGTGGCGGATTCTCCGGCGGACTCAACCTCTCCAACGAGTAGCCACGTTCAGGGGCGCGCCGGTCAGCCGGCGCGCCCTGCGCTGTTCGCGAAGTGCTTGCAGATAAAAGGCTTGAGGAGGAGACGACCGACTGCAGTCGCCCGCTCCACGTGCTAGAATTCCGCGTTAGCCGCAAATGGCTGTAGCGAAAGGGGATACGTCCCCAGTTCAGCCACTGACGAAGGGGAAGACGGAGTCCGCTGCGATCCAATCCGAGCGGACTTCTCCAGAAAACCTTCCAGAGAACTCATGGTCCAGAAGTATCAAACCCCCGACCTCTACTTCGAGCGCACCAGCGACTTGCAGCGAGAGGCTCGTGGGCCGATCTCGCGAGCTCCGATCCACGCCACGGCCTTCCTCGGCTTCGCCAACCGCGGGCCCATGGGCAAGCCCCAGTGGATCACCTCCTGGAGCAGCTTCGAAGCGATCTATGGCGGCTTCAGCAGCGAGTATCTGCTCCCCCACTCGGTGTTCAGCTTCTTCGCCAACGGCGGGCGCGAGGCGGTGATCATTCGCTGCGGCCAGGCCGAGGGTGACGATGGCGCGAGCTGCTCGGCGCTCACCCTCAAGGACCTCTACGGCCGGCCCACCCTCCGGGTCGAAGCCAAGGACCCCGGCGCGTGGGGCCGCGGCATCAAGGTCCGCGTCGCGGGCGCCTCGCGGCCGCCCATGACCCGTGTGATCGGGACGCTGAGCCGCGGCGCGACCGAGGCGCGGGTCCGTTTGACCAAGGGCCTCGAGGTCGGCGCGGTGGTGCGGATCTCGAGCGGGGCCCGCTCCGAGTACGTGACCCTCGAGGCCGTCGAGCGGAAGATGATCCGCTGGAGCAAGCGCGAGGCGCTGCGCGGCGAGTACGACGACCCGCAGGTCGAGGGCGTCGAGCTGCAGGTCAGCGTGACCAGCCCCTTCGGGTTCGAGATCCACGACAACCTCGTGTTCCGCGCCGGCCACCCGCGCTACCTCGTCGACGTGATCAACGAGCGCAGCGCCACGATCCGCGTGCACGACCTCGGCAGCCGCACCCCCTCGCCCTTCAACCTCCCCCAGGCCGAGCTCGAGGTCGCCCTCGTCGGCGGCAGCGACGGCGCGAGCGGCGCCTCGCCGGCAGACTTCCTGGGTCGCAACGACGGCCTCGGTCAGCGCACGGGGCTGCTCGCGCTCGAGGACACCGACGACGTCGGCATGATCTGCCTGCCCGACCTGCAGACCTCGCTCGACCGCGGCGACTTCACCCTCGCCGACGTCGAGGCCACCCAGCAGGCGGTGGTCGACTTCTGCGAGCGGCGCAAGATCCACGTCGCGGTGCTCGACGTGCCCCGCCACTTCGACGTCGACGAGGCGCGCGACTGGCGCGACCGCTTCGACAGCAAGTACGCGACCCTCTACTACCCCTGGTATCGCGTGCAGGACCCGACGGGCCGCCGCGGCGCGACGCGCCTCGTGCCGCCTTGCGGCCACGTGAGCGGGCTCACGAGCAAGGTCGACAAGGAGCACGGCGTCCACCGCGCAGCGGCCAACCTGCCGCTCAAGGACGTGATCGGGCTCGAGCGGAACCTGGAGAAGGACCTCCTGGATCTGCTCACCCCCGAGGGGATCAACTGCGTGCGCTCCTTCCGCGGACGCGGGATCCGCCCCTGGGGCGCGCGCACGCTCAGCTCGGACCCGCAGTGGGCGCACCTGAACGTGCGCCGGCTGTTCATCATGATCGAGCGCTCGATCGCGGAGGGCTGCGAGTGGGCCGTGTTCGAGCCCAACGAGTGGGGCACCTGGAAGGCCGTCGAGCGGCAGATCAACACCTTCCTCTACAACCTGTGGCGCGAAGGCGCGCTCCAGGGCGATGTGCCCGAGCAAGCCTTCTTCGTCCGCTGCGACGAGGACCTCAACCCGCCGGAGGTGCGCGAAGCCGGCGAGTTCCACGTCGAGATCGGCGTCGCGGCCGTCCGCCCGGCCGAGTTCATCGTGTTCCGCATTGGCCAGCAGGCCAAGGACATCATCACCGAGGAGCCCGTCTCCTAGGAGTGGACCCGTGCCCAGCGACCGCGATCAGTACAACCAGCAGTACCGCTTCCGAGTCAAGATCGATGGACTCGACGGCGTGACCGACTTCCGCCAGGTGGACGGCCTCAACGTTCAGCTCGAGGTGGTCGAGCTCTACGAGGGCGGCGAGAACTCGCGCCACCACAAGCTGGTGGGCGGGACCCGCTACAGCAACCTCGTGTTCCGGCGCGGCACGACCGACTCGCTCGACGTCTTCAACTGGATCAAGGAGACGATCGGCGGCAAAGTCACGCGCCGCAACGGCTCGATCGAAGCGCTCTCGCAGGCCGGCGACCCGGTCTGCCGCTGGGACTTCAAGAACGCCTGGCCCTGCCGCTACGAGGGCCCCGACTTCTCCGCGGGCGAAGACGACCTCGCGATCGAGGCCATCGAGCTAGCCCACGACGGCTTCGAGATGAAGAAGTAGGAGGCGCGCCGTGCTCTCGCAGTTGATCAGCAAGATCCAGCGGGTCGACGAGCGCCGCCAGCGCGTGCGCGAAGCGCTCCTCGCCGCGGCGCCCGGCCAGGGCGGCAACTACGACGCCGAGCTCCTCGGCCTGAACCGGGAGATCGAGGAGACCGCCCGCAAGATCCACGCGACGCTCAAGAACCACGCGGGGACGGGCACCAAGCCCGATCCGGTCAAGCTCGGCGCGGTCATTGACCCCGAGCTGAAGGCCTTCCTCGAGCAGGTCGGTCGCACGGTCAATCACCTGCGCCAGGACGGCGGCGGGGACCCGGCCGCGCTGCAGCGCGACAAGCAAGAAGCCGAGCGCCTCAAGCGCCAGATCGAGCAGCGCAAGCGCGAGCTCGGCGAGCAAGAGCGCAAGACCAAGCAGCGGATCGAAGAGGTCAAGCGCGAGCAGAGCAAGCTCAAGGGCGAGGAGCGCAAGCTGAGCGAACAGCGCCGGCGCTTCGCCGAGCAGCGGCGCAAGATCGACGGCGAGGAGGAGCGCGCCAAGAGGCAGCTGGGCGGCAGCAACCCCGAGGCGGAGAAGAAGCGCCTGGTGGCCGAGCTGGAGCGCACCCGCGACTCGCGCCGGCGGGCCGAGCTGGAGCAGAAGATCCAGCGCCTGAACCACCTCCTCCAGCACCAGGATCAGCGCCAGAAGCAGCTGGACCAGGTCCTGCAGCGCTACCAGAAGCTGCGCGAGTCGCTCGCCCGCGAGGAAGAGCACCTCGAGGAGGCGAGCGAGCAGCTCGAGGACCGGCGCAAGGGGCTGGACGAAGAGCTCAAGGCCCTCGACGAGCGGCTCAAGTCGATCGCCGAGGCCAGGAAGACCGAGGACGGCAACCTCAACGAGCTGAGCTCCGCCAAGCAAAAGCTCGAGGGAGCGGCCCGCTGAGGAGGACGCAGTGAACGACGCCCTGTCGGCATTCCTCCAGCTGATCGACGCGCCGCAGTCTGCGACGCGCGACGCTCGGCTGCCCGACGCCGCCCGCGCCCTCCTGGCGACCCTCGCCGATCCGGTCGAGGGGCAGGGAGTGGACCGCCGCCGCGCGCTCGTGCGCCTGGCCGAGGTCAGCGCGGAGCTCCGCCCGCGCGACCGGCGCCGCCTGGTCAGCGCGACGCGCGCCACCTTCGCCGAGACCGCCTCGGCGCTCAAGGACGGACCCCGCTCGCTCTACTTGGCCTACGTGATCCTGGTCACGATGGCCCTCGCGCCCAGCGGGCTGGTGCCCGCGACGGGTGAGGCCCTGGCCGAGCTCGAGGGCGAGCGCGTCGACCTGCCCGGGACCCTCGGCGAGCTCCTGCCCGAGGACGACCCCGATCGGCGTCCGGTCGGCGGGCTGCAGGACCTCGAGCAGGACCTCGGCCGCATGCTGGCGGCGCTCCAGGGCGGACGCCTCGAAGAGGCGCTCGAGCTGCAGCCCAAGCTGCTGGTGCGCTTCGAGGACGCCAAGGGGCGCGGGGCCGAGGCCGCCGCCGCCGTCCTGCGCGGCGCCTTCGAGCGCGGCGCGCGCCAGGTCGAGTCCGGCGCTGGCCTGCGCGACCTCGCCGAGGCCTTCGGGCCGCTCCTGGTCGAGGGCGACCTCCCCCACCACCCCTTGGCCAAGCTGCTGGTCGCGGCTGCCCCTCTCCCCAAGAGCCCGGCGAGCCCCGGCGTCCCCGACACGCCGCTCTTCCTCGACCGCTTGCTCGAGCGGATGGAGGAGAAGGACGAGCGGCTCTCGCCCCTCCTGCGCCGGGCCGAGATCGCCTTCCCGCTCCTGCAGCGGATCGAGGCGCGCGCTGCGGCGCAGACCCAGGTCACCAGCTGGGCCGACCGCGCCGACATGTGGGTCGAGCGCTACACCAACCGGCTGAGCCAGCTCGACCGCCGCCTCGGGATCCTCGACGCGCTCTTCGGCAGCGGGCGCGACCCCTTCGAGCGCCTCCGCCTGGGTCGCTTCGCCGACTTCGACGGGTTCGAGAGCTTCGGCGCTGGCGCCCAGCGGCTCGGCTTCGTGCTCCCGATCACGATGCCGGACGGCTCGACGGGGATGGGCTTCGAGGGCTTCGGCCTCGACCTGCCCAACTTCAGCTTCCCCGGCATGCCTGGCATGCCGGGCGGCATGCCAGCCTTCCCGGGCATGATCCAGGGCGCCGGCAGCTTCGGGGGCGCGTTCCCGAACCTGGCCGGCATGAACCTGCCGCCTGCGCTCAAGGCGATGATCAGCAGCGGGCAGCTCCCCGCCAGCGCCCTCCAGCAGCTCCGCTCGGGCCGGCTCGCGAGCCTGTTTGGGGGCAGCGGTGGCGCGAGCCGCGGCCTGCGCGGGCTGCAGACCCTCCTGCGCGGCTCGGGCGCCATGCGTCACCTCGCCCTGGGCCTCGCCGGGGGCGGGATGTCTGCGGGCAGCTTCCCGGGCTTCTCCGGCTTCTCGCTCCCGCAGCTCCGCCAGGCCAGCCTGGGCAGCATGCCGGGCGGGATGTCCTTCGCGAGCCTCGCCCGCAGCGGCGGCGGCGGGCTCCCGCCCTGGGCCCTCCCCGCGAGCCTGCGCTCGCTCTCGGGCGGCGGCGGACGGTCCTTCGCGGGCCTCGGCGGGCTCGACCTCTCCCGCTTCCCCGGCTTCGCCGGGCTCAGCAGCGGGAGCATGCCTCGCTTCAGCGGGGGCTTCAGCGGAGGGGGCTTCGGCGGAGCTGGCTTCGCGCGCTCCCTCTCGGGCGGGTTCGGCGGTCTCTCCCTCGGCTCCCTGCCGCAGGGCGGGTTCCGCATGGACGGCTTCGGCCGACCGCGACTGACGGGCATGAGCGGAGGCGTCTCTGGCCTCGGCGGCTTCGGCGCGAGCGTGTTCGGCCGCGACCTGCGCATGCCCTCCCTGGGTCGCTTGCCCATGTTCCCGGGCGGCGGGATTCGCTGGCAGGCCTCCTGGGCCGGCAAGCTGCCTCAGCTCAGCCAGCTCGGCGGCAGCGGCTCCTTCCCCGGCCTCCCGAGCGGCTTCAGCGGCGCGCTCTCGCAAGGCGGCTTCGGCTTCGGCGGAGCGAGCCTCGGTCGTTCGGGGTCGCATGGCGGCGGCTTCAACATGGGCGCGCTCCTCCCCGCGCTCTCCCTCGGCTCGCTGGGCGGCCTCCGCGGCGTCGGCTCGCTCTCCGACCTGCGTCGCCTGATGGGCGGGAGCTCGGGCGGCTTCTCGTTCCCCTCGAGCGGCTTCTCGTTCCCTGGCGGTGGATTCCGCATGCCGGGCTCGAGCGGAGCCTCCTCGTTCCCTGCAGGCAGCGGGTTCCGCCTGCCCTCCATGGGCGGAGGCTTCTCGTCCCCCGCGGGCGGCGCCTTCCGCCTCCCCGGGCTGTCCATGGGCGGCGGGTTCTCCTTCCCTGGCGGCGGCGGCTTCCGGCTGCCCGCCATGGGGAGCGCTGGGCGCCTGGCGGCCGGCATGCCTGGCTTGAGCGGCTTCGGCAACTGGCAGCTGCCGCGCTTCGGCGGCGCCGCCTTCAGCGGGGCTCGCCCTCAGCTCCCCAGCAGCGCGGGCTGGCAGCTCCCCAACTTCCGCCTCGGCAGCGGGCGGCCCCAGGCCGGCTTCCGCTTCGACCCCAGCCAGCTGGGCGCGCTGGGCGGGTTCTCCTTCCCCAGCCTGTCCGGCGGCCGCGCCTTCAGCGGCGCCAGCCCGCGCATGCCGAGCTTCACCCGCTGGCAGCTGCCGGGCCTCGGCGGGTCGCGTGGCTCCTTCCCCGACGGGTCCTTCCCAGGTGGAAGCTTCAACGCAGGGAACCTCGGCGCTCTGGCGGGCCTCTTCGGCGGCGGTCGGAGCTTCGCGGGAGCGAGCCCTCGCATGCCGAGCTTCGGCCGCTGGCAGCTGCCGAGCTTCGGAGGCGGCTTCACCGCTGGCCTGAGCCCGCGCGCATTCCAAGGCGCGGGTCGCTCCTGGTCCTTGCCCTCCTTTGGCAGCGGCAAGGCCTTCTCGGGCGCAAGCCCTCGGATGCCCGGCTTCGGTCAGTGGCAGCTCCCCCGCTTCGGCGGCGCCGGCCGATCGCTCGGGGGCTTCAGCCCGCGCTCGTTCGCAGGCGGTCTCCCGCGCGGCTGGTCGCTCCCGGACTTCGGTCGCTTCGGCGGGGGCGCTTCTCCGCGGGCCTTCGGGGGCGCTGCTCCGCGCGGCCTCGGCGCGAGGGGTCTCCAAGGCTTCTCCTTCCCCTCCTTCGGCAGCGGACGCGCCTTCGGTGGCGCCGCCGCGAGCCTGCCTGGCTTCTCCCGCTGGCAGCTCCCCAACTTCCGCGGCGGGGCCGGCCTCGGCTCGCTCGGCGGCCGCTACGCAGTCGGCGGCCAGGCGCGCATGCCTGGCTTCGCGAAGTGGAGCTTCCCGGGGGGACGCTCCTTCGCTGGCTCCTTCCCTGGCATGACCGCCTTGTCGGGTGGCTTCTCCCGGCCTCAGGGCGGCGCTGCTCCTCGTCTGGCCCAGGGTCAGGCCTTCAAGGGTCTGGATTTCAAGGGTCTGGATTTCAAGGGTCTGGGCTCTGGCGGCGGCCGGGGCTTTGGCTCCCTGGCTGGCTTCGCTGGCTTCGACCTCGCGCGCCTCTTCCAGGGCTACGGGGGCGGCTCCTCCAGAGCGAGCTCCTCTAGCGCCTCCTTCCGCCCGGGCTCCTTCACGTTCCCCGGTCTTGGCCGCGCCCCGAGCGGCTTTGGGCCCTTCGGCCGGCCGGGCTCGAGCCACGGCTTCCAGCTGCCCTCCAGTCCGAGCATGGGCGGCTTCGGTGGCTTCGGCGCAGGTGGCTTCGGCGCAGGCGGCTTCCGCATGCCCAGCATGGGCGGCAGCTTCAGCCCCGCCGCCTTGGGTGGCTTCGGCATGCCCGGCATGCGCGGCTTCTCCATGCCCGGCTTCCGCGGCTTCTCCATGCCCGGCATGGGCGGCAGCTTCAGCCCCGCCTCCCTGGGTGGGTCCCGCATGCCCAGCATGGGCGGCATGAGCGGCTTCCGCATGCCCAGCATGGGCGGCTTCTCCTTGCCCGGCTTCCGCATGCCCAGCATGGGCGGCTACTCCCTGCCCGGCCTCCGCATGCCAGGCATGGGCGGCTTCTCCATGCCCAGCATGGGCGGCTTCTCCATGCCCGGCTTCCGCATGCCAAGCATGGGCGGTATGGGTCTCTCCATGCCCAGCATGAGCGGCTCCGCACCCAACAGCTTCTCCTTGCCCAGCATGGGCGGCTTCCGCATGCCCAGCATGGGCGGCATGAGCGGCTTCGCCATGCCCGGTATGGGCACAGCAAGCGGCTTCCGCATGCCCAGCATGAGTGGCTTCTCCCTGCCTGCCATGGGCGGCTTCTCCATGCCCAGCGGCATGGGCGGCTTCGGGATGCCCAGCATGGGCGGCATGGGCAGCTTCCGCATGCCCAGCATGGGCGGCTTCATGCCCCGCATGGGCGGCATGAGCGGCTTCTCCA
>CALDQK010000540.1 GCA_937911525.1 uncultured bacterium | reverse complement strand
TCCAGCCGCACCTCATGTCCCGCCCGGGGTCTTCGACCCCGCGCCCCGAGGACAAGAAGAACCCCACCGGCCGCGGCTACCCCTCGCCCGAGCAGGCCGCCTGCGCGCACTGCCTGCTCTCGCCGGTGCTCGACACCCCGCTGCTCCTCTCGCGCGAGCAGACCTACTCGATCGGGCGCGACCCGAGCACCGACGTCCGGATCAAGTCGGACCTCGTCTCGCGCCGCCACGCGGAGGTGGCCTGGGACGGCAAGTCCTTCGTGATCACCGACCTCGGCTCGCTCAACGGCACGACCCTCAACGGCTTCCGCCTCCAGGCGCCGGTCCCCCTCCACGACGAGGACCGGATCGGCTTCGGCGGCTTCGAGTTCGTGGTCCGGGTCCTGACGGGCGAAGAGTGGACGATCGACGAGGGCGGCGGGTCGACGCGGATCTTCAAGGGCAAGGAGGACTGGGGGCGCATGCAGACCCCCACCTTCTCGGGCGACCTGACCCGCCTCGCGCTGCGGGACGTGGTCGAGATCGTGGACTGGAAGCGCCACACCGGCGCGCTCACGATCGCCGACGACGGCCGCGAGCGCGGCACGATCTGGTTCGACGCCGGCAAGATGGTCCACGCCCGCTCGGGCACCAGCGACGGCGTCGAGGCCGCGGTCGACCTGTTCACCAGCCGGCGCGGGCAGTTCGTGTTCAAGCACGGCTCGACGCCGCCCAACGCCGCCAACACGATCGACGCCACCCTCGACGAGGTGTGGAAGCTCGTGCGCGAACGCGGCTGAATTCTTCGAGGGGGCTGCGCCCCCCTCGAGCTCCCCATCTTTGGGCCCGCGAAGCCGCTTGCGGCTTGCCTTCGTCGCCGGGGGAGGTTGGCTGCCGGAGAGGCTTACGGGGAGCGGAGGCGGCTTTCGTCAGCGAATCGCCCCGGATCTACGCGTAGCGACGAAGTCAACCCGAGCGCGTTTCGCTCTGAGGTGTGAGCGAAGACTCCCTCTGTGCTCGCTGAAGCTCGCACTTCGTTGGGGGCGCTTGGTCCCTTCCTGCTCGCAGTTCGTTCGCTGGCTCTCCGGCCTGCGTGGGGCCGAGGGACGGGGTCTGGTGCTTGATTCTCGACGCTGGCCCTCTGGCTTGATCTGATCGGGTCGTGGACCTCGGCTCCCCCTACTTCGTCTTGCTCTCGATCGGGCTCGCGCTCGGCTGCCGCTGGGTGCTCCGCTGGGGGCCCAAGATCGGCGTCGAGCGCCTGGCCCTGGTGGACGTGTGTATCGCCGCGGTGGTGGGCGGGATCCTGGGCGGGCGGATCCTGCACGTGGTCGCCGAGCCCCTGCCGGGCCACGCGCTCAGCTCGGGTGAGCTGGCGAGGCTCGAGCAGAAGCTGCCCGAGCTCGACCCCGCGGGGCGAGCCCTGGTGGAAGAGGCGCTGCTCCACCCGCCGGTCGCCGCGCCCTGGTCCTTCGTGGCCGCCACCGAGCCTGGCCCCCTGCGCGACGCCATGGTCGAGGCGCTGCGCCGCGACCCGCACGGGGTGCCGGCCCTGCTCTGGTACCGGGCCCACCCCTCCTACGTGCTCCAGTTCTGGCGCGGCGGGCTGGCCTACATTGGCGGACTGGGGCTGGCCTTCGTGCTCTGCGTGCTGGTCGCCAAGCGCCACGGGGCCAAGATCCGCGACGTGGCCGACGCCACGGCGCCGGGGATCGCGCTGGGCCTGATCTTCGGCCGGATCGGCTGCTTCCTGGGCGGCTGTTGCTACGGGCAGGTGTGCGACGCCGCCTGGTGGGCGACCCAGCCCGGCTGGTATGGCCACCCCGTCGGCGGCGTGCCGCGCTATCCGACGGCGCTCCTCTCGGCGCTCAACGCCTTCGTCCTGTTCTGGGTCCTGCGCTGGCTCTACCAGCGCCGCGCCTTCCGCGGCGAGGTGTTCCTGGCGCTGCTGGTGGTCTACGCCCCCGGCCGCTACCTGATCGAGGCCCTCCGCGCCGACCCCCGCGGCGGCGCCGGCGGCCTCTCGACCAGCCAGCTCGGCGTGCTCCTGAGCGGAGGCCCCGCGCTCCTGCTCTGGATCGTGCTGCGCGTGCGCGGCCGCGAGGCGCTCCCGCCGCTGCGCGAGCCCAACCAGAGCGAGGCGAATGCGGGCGAGGCGAGCGAGGCGGCGGCCGATCCACCCGAAGGCGATCCTCGCTAGCGAATCACCAGGCCGTCCTGGATATCGGCGTGGCGGCTCCAAGTGAGGCGCACGCCTGCGGCGGGCAGCGCGGCCAGGAGCTGCCACAGGCCCTCGGGCCGCAGCAGCTGCTGCGCCTGCCCGACCCCCTCGAGGGCGACTTGGCCCGAGCGGGCCAGTGCCTCGGCAGGGCGGCTGCGCAGCAGGACCGGAATCGGCTCGAAGGGGAGGGTGTCGTCGAGGCGCTCGATC
>CALDQK010000539.1 GCA_937911525.1 uncultured bacterium | reverse complement strand
TGGCCGCGGCGCGCGCCGCCGTCCACCACCACCGCCGCGCCGCCCCCGGGCACGAGCACGCAGCTCCCCCGGGGGTAGGTCCCCAGCGCATCCCGCAGCAGGTCGAGCCAGGGCTGCTCGAAGCGCCCCTTGGCGGCCAGGGCGGCCAAGGCGCCGCGCGGGCCGAGGGGGGGCTGGTCGGCCAGGCCGTTCTCGAGCAGGTCGTAGGCCTCGGCCAGGGACACGATCGTGCTGAGGACGTGGGGCGGGCGGTGGCGACGCATGAAGTTGTCGCTCTTGATGTGGTGCTCGCGCGCCACGATCAGTCGCGCGCGGTTCGCCGGTCCAGAGGCGCGCCCCTTGAGGCACAGGATCAGCCCGTCTTCGACGTGCGCGTTGGGCTTGTCGGGGGTCCCTGGGCGGGCCCGCCCCACGTCGTGATAGAGGGCCGCGTAGCCGAGGCGGAGCAGCTCGTTCTCGTTGAAGCCGAGCAGGCGCCCGATCAAGAGCGAGTAGACCGTGACGTTGGCGCAGTGGACCGCGTAGGCCTGCAGCTCCTCGGGGTGGCGGCGAGCCGTCAGGAGCAGGAGCTGGTGCTCGAAGGCGCGCGAGTCGATGTGCCCGAGCAGCTTGAGCAGCGCCTGCTGGCTGAGGCGCGTGTAGAGGTCGGGGTTGCCCTGGGTCACGACGGCCTTGCCGCTGGCCTCGGCCAGGGCGACGAGGCGGGCGTAGTAGAAGGCCGCCAGCGAGCGGGTGTCGAGGTGGCCCTCCTCCTCCTCGCGCACGTAGGCGGCCGCCTGCTCGGGCGTGAACAGCCGGATCACGGCGGGCGCCGTGACGGCCTGCCCCACCCGCTCCAGCACCTGAGCGCGGGCGTCGCCCTTCTCGGCGGTGGCGGCCACGAACACGTCGAGGAGCCCGCGCACGTGCTCCTCGCTCCACACGCCCGAGAAGAAGATCCCGCCCAGCCCGTAGCGCTCGAGGAGGTCGTTCCAGTCCTTGAGCCAGCCCGCGTTCGTCTTGCCGCGGATCAGGCGCCCGTTGACGTAGGCCAGCCCGTGCTCGCCCAGGATCGCGGCGCGACCGCGGCGGGTCAGGAAGGCGTCGAGGGTCGGCACCAGCTCCTTGATCGCGTTCTCGATCGCCACGTTCTTGCCCGCGTAGAGGCAGGCCAGGCGGATCGCGACCGTGACCTTGTTGACCAGCGCCGAGGGCGAGGCCAGCTCCAGCTCGTCGGTCACGCTCACTTGCCACCTCCCAGCTTGCGCAGCCGCTCACCGGCGAGCTTGCCGAAGCTCATGGTCGCCTTGCGCCGGAAGATCCCCGTCCGCTGCGAGAGCTCGCGCAGCGTCTCCGCCACGTCCTTGCCACCCAGGGCGACCAGCGCGTCGAGGGCGGCCTCCTGCTCTTCCTTCTCGCGACTGACGAAGCCGCCCGCGCTGACCACCGCCTTGGCCCGCTCGAGGATCTCGGGGTGGGGTGGCAGGTCCTTGAGCCCCTGCCAGGCGCCGATTCGCTCGGCGTAGACCTTGCTCTTCTCGATCGCGGTCAGGAGGCGGGTGCGCTCCTTGTCGCCGCTGGCTGCCTCGATGATCTCCGCCGCGAGGGCGGCGCGCGGGTGGCGCGGGTCGTTGGCGATCTTCTGCACCATGGCGAAGCCCTCGCTCTGGCGCCCTCCCTCGCAGAGCAGGCTCAGGCCCTGGCGCGCCACGACCTCGCGGGGCGCCTCGGCGAGCTTGATCAGGCTCTCGGGCGCGCGCTGAGCCCAGCCGCGCAGGAAGCCCTCGAAGAGCTCGCGCGTCTCACCGGTCAGGATGATCGAGCTGAAGACCTTGATCATTCCCGGCACGGCGGGTCGCCCCAGCCACTCGAGGTAGGCCTTGGCCGACTGCAGCGCCTCGGGGTCCAGCTGGCGCTGGGACTGCAGCGCGCGCGAGAGCACCGCCAGGCTGACCGGGTCACCCAGGCGTCCAGCCAGGGCGGTCGAGAACTCCTTCTCGCTCTCCTTGACGTCGGCGAGGAGCACGAGCAGGGGTCCGAAGCGCAGGTCAGCCACCATGCCGAGGGCGGCGTCCTTGAGCATGTAGAGGGCGTCCTCCCGGAGCATGCCCGGGGCGGCTTCGTCCGCCTCGAGCGCGATCTCGGCGGCCCGCAGCTGCTCCTCCCCGCCGCTCAGCTCGGCCGGGTCGAAGAGCTCCCGGCGCTGCTTGCCGGCGCCCGAGTCGAGGTAGGTCCGCGCGTGCTCGGGGAAGGCCGAGGTGCTCGAAGGGCGCGAGAGATCGGCCGCCTCGCGCTCGAGGAGGGTGTCGAGCTGAGCGCTGGTCCCGAGCGCGCGGGCGAAGTCCTCGTGCAGCTCACGAATCCGACTGGCCACGAGCGCGATCGTGGGGTCGAAGCGCTCGGCGTGAACGCCAGCGGGAGAGAGGGGGTCGTAGACGAGGTATTGGACGTGGGGGAGGTCCCGCGTCTGGAGCGCGTCGAGCAGGTCTCGCCCCAGCCCGAGCTGCTCCTCGTCGTCCCCGTCGCTGGAGCCGGCCACGGTCTCCATGAAGGTGAAGAGCTCGCTGCCCTCGATCCCCTCCGCCAGCGCCAGCGAGCGGATCCCCTCCGGGTAGAGCACCTGCGAGAGGTCGAGGCCGCCGGCCTCGCGCGGGACGTTGAGCGGCTCCTCGTCCACCTCTAGCCCGTTGCGGCGGATCTCGAGCGCCAGCGCGCCGTAGCGCTGGTGGTACTCGCGCAGGAGTTGCAGGCCTTCTTCGAGGGCCTTCGAGCAGTTGGGGTGCGACGCCGGGTAGAGCAGGAGGAGGCGGATCGCCTTCTCCAGGCTGCGGACGACCCCGACGGCGTCACGATTGGCGGATGAGATCACGCCGGGAGGATAGCGGCTCGTCCCCCTGACTGCAGCCCGTCGCGAGGTCTCTCCGTCAGCGAGCCACGCTCCAGCTCAGGGCACGCCCGGCGGGTCGAACTCCTGGTCGTTGTTGACGTCGATGAAGATCGGGTTCGTGTAGCCGATCGCGGGGCCCGAGAGGCTCGGCACGAGCTGGTTGAACAGGCTGCCGGAGGTGACCGTGCCGCGCGCCTCGCCGATGATCCAGTGGTCGCCGGCCGAGCCGTTGGGGACCGCGAAGGTGGGCGGGTTGCGCAGCGAGACGGTCCGCACGGTGCGCACGCGCACGACGTTGCTCAAGGTCGTCGAATACTCGACCTCGAACCCGCTGGGGCTGAACAGGTCGGTGCCGGTGATCCCGATCTGCTGGAAGCCGAAGCCCGTGGCCGGGGCCACGTTGGTCCCGTTGATCTGCGGCGTTCCGCCGTTCACGAGCAGGTTCACCTGGCTGACGGGGACCCAGGGCGGCGCCAGGACGGTGATCCGCACGTTGACGCTCAGGTCGCCGTCGTCGGTGACGAGGTCGCCCGGCTGGCCCTCGAACACGCCGTCCTCGTTGGCGTCGACCTCGATGTAGACCACCGGGCCGGAGCTCACGATCACCTCCATGGCGTCGGCGTCGGCGCCCTGACGGCGGGTCGCGGGGAAGAAGTTGCCCAGGGAGGGGACCGTGGTCCCCCGGTTCGCCTGGACCAGGCTCGGGAGCAGGTTCGCGTTGAACTGGCTCAGGCTGAGGTTGGCGAGGTCGGCGCTCCCGTTCCCGGGGGTGCGCACGTAGGTGCGCGGATAGCCCGAGGTCGAGGTCACGTCCGCGCAGCCGGTGGCCGTGCGCACGTAGCCCGCCGAGGTCAGGGCGTAGAAGTCGGTGCGCGTGATGTCGTAGAGGGTCGAATTGCCCGCGTAGAGCTCGATCAGGTCGAAGCTGTTGTAGCGGGACGTCGAGCCGGTCCGCGTCGCGTTGAGGTCGTCCATGCCCCCGTCGTTGCCGGTCGAGGTCGAGTTGCTCCGCAGCGGCGTCGCGTAGCCGCCGGCCGCCAGGGCGGCGTTGCCCGTGTTGAGCTGGGTGAAGCCGGCCTTGCCGTTGGTGAAGAAGCCGGGGCCGATCGGGGGGAGGGGCGCGGCGGCGATCGGGGCGCGCGGCAGGTTGATCTGAACCAGGCTCGCGCCGCGCCCGCGCAGGGTGTCGATCAGGATCGCGGGGTTGCGGAACTCGTCCGCGGGCGCCCCGTTGCGGCGGTTGTTGACCTGCGGCGAGATCGGGAAGCCGCTCCAGCTCCCGACCGTGTTGGGGAACTGGGCCACGTTGGGCACGTTGACCGGCAGGAAGGGCGTCAGCTCGACGCCGCCCTGGACCCGCAGCAGGCCGCTCAGGTTCTGGCTCGTCTCGGCGTCGAGCGCGCTGAGGGTGCCGCTCAGGTCGAGCAGGTTGTCGTGCTCGGTGTTGACGTAGACCTCGAGCCCGAGCGCGAGGGCCTGCAGCAGCGTGTCGCGGGCCGGGGTCGGCTCGTCGAAGGAGGCGCCGGTGTGTCCGCGCAGCTCGGCGCCGACCAGGCGCCGCAGGGGGCTCGTGAAGGTGGTCCCGCTGCCGACGAAGGCCAGGGAGTCGCTGTCGAGCAAGCGCACGAGGCGGATCCCGACGTTGTTGGAGTCGGCGGTGCGGGTGGTCTGCTCGCTGGCCACGCGCACGTATTCGACCGAGGAGCCCGGCGCGGGCCAGCGACCCAGGGAATACTCCAGCCCGCGGCTGGCCACGACCTGATAGAAGCCCGGCGCGACCTCGACCTTGGCCGTCCCGTCGAGGAGGTAGAGGGTGTTGGTCCCGTTCCCCGCCGCGAAGGCGTTGGCGGTGTTGGCGCTCTGCCCGCTGGTCGAGCTGACCAGCCCGCCGAAGGTCGGGTTGGGCGTCGTCGGCGCCGGCCCGGCGCCGTCGGGATCCACGCCGCGGATCAGGACCTGGCAGGGGATCGGGTTCCCGCCCTCGTCCTGGACCACGATGTCGAGGGTGCCCGTCTCGCGGCGGAGGTCGAACTGGAGGTTGTTGATGACGTCCTGCGGGATCGAGACGACCACGGTCTGGGCGTCGTGGCCGGGCGCCTCGACCAGGACCCGGTAGGTCGTGCCCGAGGTGCCGTTCTCGTAGGGCGAGGTGAAGAACAGGTCCGTGGTCGCGGAGGCGGTCGGGCTCTTACCCGCGAAGCTCCCCGGCACGGTGAGCGCGAACGCGCCGGTGCCGGGGTCGACCTCGGTCGAGGAGACGAGCAGCTCCTGGGCGCCCACGATCGTGGAGGGGTAGAAGCCGGCGATGGGGGTCAGCCCGTTGGGGACGCCGGCGTCGAAGGTCAGCGCGGGGGTGACCTGCAGCGCGGTCACGGTCGTCCCGGGAGGCGCCCCGAGCACCTTGCCGCTCAGCTGGATCGGGTCCCCGTACATGTTGGGGATCGTGGTCCCGCCGCTGGGGTTGGTCCGCACGGGCGAAGCGGAGAGCAGCTCGACCACGACGTCGGCCGCGCTGGCGACGTCGTTGCGGTCGCCGACGGCGATCACGCGCGTCCAGGAGATCGTCTCGCTCGAGGCGAGGCTGGTGCGGGTCGAGAGCTGGAGGTTGGCCGCCACGGCCTGGCCGTCGGCGACGTGGATCATTTGGCCGGTCTGGGCGTCGGCCATGGCGTAGCTCACGGGGGGGGTGTTGCGCCCGCGGAAGCCGACGAAGGGCACGATCAGGGGGCTGTCGAGGCCGCGCGTCGCGTAGCCCGCGAGCGGCGTCCAGGGGGCGAGGTTGGGCGGCGAGAAGCCCCCGGTCACGACCACGTCCGCCAGGCCGCTGAGGGCGATCGAGCTGCCCCCGGGGTGGGTCAGGCGGCTGGTGATCTGCAGGTAAGGCGTGGTCGGGAAGAGGACGTAGTCCGTCGTGACGCTGATCGCGGTCGAGCCGACCTGGAGGCGCGAGGTCGTCGGGGCGACCGAGGTCCCGTCAGGGAGGGCTCCGCCCTGGTTGAGGATCCCGCCGGTCAGGCGGAGCGTGGCGGGGTTGCCGCTGCCGACGATCTCGGCGCGGTCGTAGACGACGAGGTTCTGGAGCGGACTGGTCCGGCGCGTGATCCTGTAGCCGGCGCTGCCGCCGCCCGCCAGCGTCCCCTCGCTCGCGAAGGGCACGCCCGCGGGGCGGAAGATCGCGATCGCGGCGCTGCTGCCGGTCCCGCCGTCGGCGGTCGAGAGGGGGCCGAGCGCGGCGACCCGGTAGCTGCGCCCGCTGTTGGCGCCGCCGGTGAAGGTGATCGAGTCGCCCGTGGCCAAGCGCTGGCGATGGATCCGGTAGCTCACGCCCGCCTCGGAGGTGAGGGCGGTGTTGCTGGTCACCGTCAGGAGGAGGGTCGTCGAGTTGCGCAGCCCCGAGATCGCGTAGCTGCGGTTGGCGTTGGCGCCGCTGAGGATCGTGAGGATGTCGCCGCCCCGCACGCCGGAGGTGATGAAGTTGGCCGTGTTGTCGGCGAAGGCGTTGTTCGTCCCGTCGGCGCCGCCGGTGGCGCCCGCGGAGGTGACGAGGGTCTGCACGAAGGCGTCGGCGCTGAGGTCGAACACGAGGTCACGGCTGCGGTCGTTGCTCGCGGTCGTGATCGCGGCGGTGCCCTGGCGGATCGTCGCGAAGCCGACCACGCCCTGGGTCATTTGGTTCCACTGGTCGTTGGCCTTGCCGCGGACCTGGAGGTCGACGAGCGTCCCCCCGCTGGGCGCGAGCCCGTTGACGAGCGGGAAGGCCCCGCCGGGGCTGGTCGGGTCGGTGCCCGGCTGATCGATCACGGCCCGCAGGAAGCTGTTCTCCAGCACGTAGTCGCCGGTGTCGTTGCTCTGCCCGGAGCCGAGGCCGCCGATGTGGTCGGGCCCGAAGTCGGTCGAGCTGCTGACCCCCGCCGTCGAGCCGACGGCGCCGATCTGGCTGCTCGAGGCGGGCGGGTTCCCGTTGGTGTCGGACTCACCGAGGCAGCCGAGGAAGAGGAGCCCTGCTCCGAGGGGCAGGAGGGTCAACGAGGCGAGCTGCTGAGCGCGAAACTTCATCTCCACTCCTCCTTAGAACTTCATGCCGAAGGAGAGGCCCACGACGTCGACGAGGGCGTCGTATTGGCCGTTGGCGGTCGCGGGCCCGCCGGGCGAGTTGAAGCCCTGCAGGTTGCGCTTGGTGGCGGTCTTGAAGAAGAGGTGCATGTAGGCGAGCTCGACGCTGAAGCGCTCGGTCTGAAAGCCGACGCCGACCGAGACGCCGTGCCGATCGCCCTCCGGCAGGCGCGGGCTGAGGAACTCGCGGCTCGCGGGCGACTCGTCGAACTGGTAGCCGCAGCGGAGGGCCAGCCAGTCGGTCGGGCGCCACTCGACGCCGAACATGAACTGGTTGACGTCCTGGTAGTCGAAGCCGCTGGTCGAGGTCGCCAGGCGCGGGTCGTCGAACTCGATCACGAGCTTCTCGAGGGTCGACCAGCCGACCCAGCGATAGCCGAACTCGACCCAGAGCTCGTCCTCGAGCAGCATGAACTCGACCCCGACGGTCAGGTAGGGCGGCAGGGTGACCGAGGTCTTGGCGCCGGCGCGCGCGGGGAGGCCGACGGAGGCGGGGGCCTGAATGTGCGCCCGCCCCTTGATCTCGTGGTCGTCGGGGGTCGCGCGCCAGGTCACGCCGACCGCGACCCGATTGCCCAGGTAGCTGGGCTTCCAGGAGGCCGAGAGCACGTAGCCGACGTTGATGCTCTGGCTGTCGCCCTCGATCTCGATGAAGCCGTCCGAGAGGCCGAGGAAGCGGAAGTCGAGGGCGCGAGTCAGCCGGACCGGCTTGATCTCGTCCATGTTCATGTTGAATTGCAGCCCAGCGCTCAGCGCGAGGTCGATCCCCGGGATCCGCACCGAGATCGAGGGCTGCACGAAGAGGAAGCTGACCTCGGCGTCGATCGACTGGTAGCGCCCGGCCCAGTTGCGGTTGTAGCGGGTCGCCAGGGCGAAGGGGTTGAACACCGCCAGGCCCGCGTCGACGTACTCGCTGATGTCGAACACGGCGTAGGTCGCGGGGATGAAGAAGTGGCCCTGGTGCTGCTCGGCGTCGAAGCCCTCCCCGGGGTCGGGGTCGTAGTCGAGCTGAGTGCTGATGTAGTGGAAGTCGAGCTTGATCTGAGAGCCCTCGAGGAAGGAGCTCGCCGCCGGATTCCAATACTGCGCCGCCGCGTCGTCGACGCCGGCGGTGCGCGCGAAGCCGCGTCCCGTCCCCGCCGCGTCGTGGTCGGTCAAGAGAAAACCGGAGCCGCGGGCGGCTCCGGTGAGCGAGAGCAGACAGAGAGTCGCAAGGACGCAGGTGCGCAACATGAGCCCCCCCGGGCAGAATCTCGAGGAAAACACGTTATGCGTTAACTTTGGCGCTCGCCCTTAACAGGGTTGGCCAGTCCAGCGGAGTAAGGATTTACGCCAGAGCTTGACACAGCGCGCCACACAATTGACTCGGCGCGTCAGCGACGTGTGGCCCCTGGAGCGGGCTCGGCCCGACTCCACGTGCTCGCGTCGAGCGTGAATCAAGAGCCCGCGCGCGCGCGCTCGAAGGGGAGCAGCCGGCGCCGCAGGTGGGCAGGCGACTCTGCAGCCCGCGCGCCTCGCGCTCGACGCACTCGACTCGACGCGCCTGGCCCGAGGGCGCCAGCGACCCGCGCTGCGCGAGGAGCGAGCGCGCGAAGGCGCAGCTACCGAACCGCTTGGCTTCCTCTGGCCGTCCGCCCATTGGGGGCGCCCTCCCGGGTGAGGCGGGCAGTCGATCCCCGCCCCCGCAGAAGTGACCCCGGGTCCCGCTGAAATCCCTGCGCGCGCGGGCTAGCCTGCACCTGAACGAGGAGGAGCCATGACCGAGCGTCGCCAAGAGCCGCGCATCCAGACCATGAACCTGGTGCACATCGAGGGGTACGGCTACCCCACCCTGACCGACTTCAAGACCGAGGACGCCGTCGGCAAGACCACGGACCTGACCCACGACGGGATGCGCCTCGAGCTGGATCACTGCATCCCGATCCGCTCCCGCGTCGAGATCGAGCTGGCGCTGGGGAACCAGATCCTCAAGCTGCACGGGCGGGTCAAGTCGATCCGCGAGGTCGACGAGCGGCTCTGCGACATGGGGATCGAGTTCGTCGACGTGAGCCCGGAGAACTACGAGGCGCTGGACATGCACCTCAAGCTGCGCGGGGCAGACGACGATTCCTGAGGGATTGGCCCCCTAGGCTGGCGGCGGCGCCTCTCGCGGCGGCGCCTCTCGCGGCGGCGCCCCGAGGGGGTTGGGCCGAAAGACCAGGAGCGGAGCCCGACACGCGCGAGCCACGGCCTCGGCGACCGAGCCCAGCGACCAGCGCATGACCCCCGTGCGGCCGTGCGTCGCCAACGCCACCAGGTCGATCCCGAGCCGCTCGACGACGGCGAGGATCTCCTCCGCCGTGTTCCCCTCGGCGGTGGTGATCAGGACGTCTTCGACGCCAGCCTCGGCCAGCGCTTCGCGTTCGCGCCGGAGCTTGGCCTCGACCTCGGCCAGGGGAGTCTGCAGCACCGCGCCGGTGCGCACGTGGAAGAGCACCAGCTGCGCCTCGCACAAGAAGGCCATGGCGCCGGCCAGCGGCACGATCTGCCCGGCGCACTCCGACCCGTCGAGCGGCACGAGGATCCGCTGGAAGGGCCCGCGGCTCACGCCCTCCGGCTGGCTGGAGGTGGGCGTGCAGATCAAGACGGGCGCGCTGGCGCTGCGCAGGACCCGCTCGGCGACGCTCCCGCGGACCAGGCGCGTGAGGCCGGTGTGGCCGTGCGAGGCCAGCGCGATCAGGTCGACCGCCTCGCGCTCCGCCACCTGGAGGATTTGCTCGGCGGGGTCGCCCTCCTCGACCAGCGTCTCGACCGACCAGCGCAGGTCGACCAGGCGCAGCTTGGCCTTCTCCAGGGCCGCGTTGGCCGTGTTGAGGCAGCGCTCGCGCGTGCTGTAGGCGGTCTCGCTCTCGCGCGGGAGCACGTGCAGCACGATCAGGCGCCCCCCCTTCAGCGGGGCCAGCAGGCGCGAGACCGGCTTCAGGACCTCGAGGGAGAGGTTGGAGCCGTCGGTCGCGATGAGGACGTCGCGGAACATGCTCACCGGCCCCCGAGCGGCGGGGCGGCGCGGCGGGGGATCACCAGCCGGACCTCCGTGAAGCGGCCCGGCTCGCTCGTGAGCTCGAGCGCGCCCTGGTGGAGCTTGGTCACGATCTCGTGCGCGAGGGAGAGGCCCAGGCCCGCGCCCTCGCCGGGGGGCTTGGTCGTGAAGAAGGGCTCGAGCACGCGCTCGCGCACCCCGGCCTCGATCCCGACCCCGTTGTCGCGCAGCCGCAGCTCGACGCCCTCGTCCACGTCGCGGATCGAGACCTCGAGCGCGGGCTCGTAGCCGGGCTCGCCCTCGCGCTCGCGCATGGCCCAGCGCGCGTTGTCGAGCAGGTTGCTCAGCGCCCCGCTGAGGGCCTGCCCGACGACGCCCTCGACCGGCGCGATCGGCTCGTAGTCCCGCGCGATCCGCAGCGGACCGGCCTCGCTCTGGGAGGTGCGCAGGCAGTCCTCGACCAGGACGGAGAGGTTGCCCGCCTCGCGGGTGTAGGGGTAGATCTGGCTGTGCTTGGCCATCATCTGAATGATCTGGTCGGCGCGCCGCCCGTGCTCGTGGATCCGCTCCACGTTCACCCGCAGGTCCCCCAGCAGCTGGGAGGCCTCCTCCTCGAGCTGAGCGGCGTCCAGCGCCGCGCGCAGCTCGTCGGCGAGCTCGCGCGAGAGGTCGGCGAAGTTCACGATGAAGTTGAGCGGGTTGCGGATCTCGTGCGCGATCCCGGCCGTCAGCGCGCTCAGCGAGGCCAGCTTCTGCTGGGTCACGATCTGCTCCTGCATCTCGCGCACCTGCGCGAGCGTCGCCTGGAGCTCGTCGTTCTTCTCCTCCAGCTCGTAGGTCCGCGCGCGCACCTTGGCCTCGAGCGTCTCGTTGGCCCGCTCGAGCTGGGCGAAGAGCTTCGCGTTCTCGAGCGAGATCGCGGCCTGCGAGGAGAGCAGCTGGATCACGCGCACGCGCTCGGCCGTGAACGCGTCCGCCGCCACGTTGTTCTCCAGGTAGATCGCGCCGCGCGTGCGCCCTCCCCCGGCGATCGGCGCGCAGAGGATCGAGCGGGGCGTGGTGCGCTTGACGTAGGCGTCCCGCACGAAGGGGCCGCGGCTGGCGGCGTCGCCGAGCACGACCTCCTCGCCCGTGCGCAGGACGTACTCCACGATCCCCGCCGAGAGCTCCAGGGACTCGCTCAAGGGCGTGGGCGGCAGGACCCGCGTCTCGCCCTCGGCGAGCACCTCGAGCCGCGGGCCCTCGTCCGTCGCGAGCACCAGGGCGCCGCGCGCGGCGGCGGCGTTCTCGACCACGATCTCCATCATGCGGCGCAGGAGGTCGGCCCGGACCACCTCGCCCGAGATGGCCTGGCTCGCCTTGGCCACCGAGTCGAAGTCCAGCGCGACGCCAGCGCTGGAGCCCGTGCCGCGCGTGCTCTTGCTCGTGCTGGTCCCCGGCCGCGAGCCGGTCGAGCGCGCCCCCTCGGCGAGCTGGGGGTAGCGCTCCTCGAGGTCGGCCACCTTCTCGAGCGCGCCCCACTGGCGATACGCATAGTGGGCGTCCTGCAGGTAGACCAGCGCCAGGCGCAGGCGCCCGCGCCCGCCGTGGAAGCGCGACGCGAGCTCGAAGGCCAGCGCCTCTTGGTGAATGAACCCGTGCTCCCGGGCCAGGTCGATAGCGGCCTCGTAGAGCTCGATCGCCGCGACCTCTTCCCCCGCCAGCCGCGCGCGCTCGGCCGCCACCAGCTCTCGCTTGTGGGCGTAGTTGCTCGGCGCCCGCTCGGCCAGCGCCCCCAGCGCCTCGAGCTCGCGCTCGACGACCTCGAGGTGCTCGCCCCACTCCTCGGGGGCCTCGGGCTCGCAGAGGGCGAGGTGGATCAAGGCCACGTAGAAGTGCCAAGGGCCCGAGTGCATCAGCCCCGCCCCGCCGGCGGCCCACTCCTCGGCCAGGGCGACGTTGCGGAGGGCCTCGGCCGGCTCTCCGAAGAGGTAGCAGAGGATCGCCTTGGAGACGTAGAGCGCGAACAGGCTGGTGGCGTGCTTGGACTCGACGAGGAACTCGGTCAGCGCGTCCTCGTCGAAGGCCTCGCCGACCAGGCGCGTGCGGGACTCGCCCTCACCGCGCAGGTTGAGCGTCAGCTGCCGCCACACGTTGGCGTTGTGCAGCGTGTAGACGATGGCGATCCGCTCCAGCACGCCGATCGCCTCGGTCTGCAGCTCGAGGGTCCGCTCCAGGCCGACCCCGCCGAAGAGCCAGAACGCGCAGGACTCCTTGGCGCAGTAGCTCGCGTATTCGAGGTCGCCCTGCTCGAGCCCGCTCCGCAGGCCCTCCTGAAAGGGCTCGATGCAGGCCAGCATCGGCTCGCTCCAGTGCCGAATGAAGGCGTTGACCATGCAGTAGGTCTTGGCCTTGAGCTCCTGCGCGCCGAAGGTGTCCTGGATCCGCTGGGCCAGCTTGCCGGCGTGGTAGCCCGCGGGAATCGTGGCGGGGTTGGCGCAGGTCACGATCCCGAACAGGCCGAAGCCGTAGGCCAGCTCCGCGCACAGGCCGTGCTCGTGGGCCAGGCGCACGATCGTGATCGCCATGTCCGCCAGGAGCTGCGGCCGCGAGTTGAACACGGTCGAGGTCATGGCCACGAGCAGCCGGACCGTGGCCAGCTGCTCGGGGTCCTGCATCCGCGGCAGGTTCGGCACCTCGGCGGGGTCGATCGCGAGGAGCGTGCGGATCGCCTCGCCGAAGCCCGCCTCGACCTCGGCGGGGCTGAGGTCCTCGCGCAGCTCGGTGCCGAGCAGGCGCAACCCCGCGAGGGCGGTCTCGATCGCGCGCGAGTACTCGTTGCGCTGGTTGTAGGCGAACACGCGCAGCTCGCAGATCCGGATCCGGTCGAGCCGCGCGCGGGCGTGCTCCAGCACGAGCTCGCAGTGGCGCTCCCGCTCGGCGTCCTCCCGGCAGAGGTGCGCCGCCTCGGCCGCCGAGGCGTGCAGCTCGAGCGCCAGCTCGTAGTCCGTGTCCCAGGCGTCCTCGTCGAGGAGGCTCAGCCCGTGGCGGAGGTAGGCGAAGGCCGCGGGGAAGGCGGCCGAGGCCTTGGCCTTCTCGGCGGCCCGCAGGTTGAGGCGAGCCAGGCGCCCGCGCTCGTCGGGGTCGCTGATCAGGGCCGCGCCCTCGTCGAGCTGGTTGACGATCGCGAAGATCCGCTCCTCGCGCAGGGCGGGGGGGGTGCTCTCGAGCAAGAGCCGGCCGACGCGCAGGTGCAGCCCGGGGCGCTCCTCGGCGGGGATCAGCGAGTAGACCGCCTGCTGGACCCGGTCGTGGGCGAAGCGGTACTCGGCGCTGACCGCGGCGGCCAGCCCTTCGACCTCGAGCGCCATCAGCTTGTAGGCGTCGCTGAGCGGCAGCACGAGGCCGCTGACCACGCCCTCCCACAGGTCGTGCGCGACGCTCACGGCGGGCCGCTCAGCGATCATGGCCAGCGTGGCGAGGTCGAAGCGATTGCCGAGGCAGGCCGCGAGCTGGAGCAGGGACTGCGTGTCCGGGGACAGCCGCTGGATCCGCCCCGCGAGCAGGTCGACCACGTTCTCGGTGATCGCCTCCGCGCGGATCCGGTCGAGGTCCCAGCGCCAGGCGCCGCGCGCGAAGGCCAGCAGGCCCTCGGCGTGGAGCGACTCGAGGAAGCCGCCCAAGAAGAAGGGGTTGCCGCCGGTCCGCTCCCAGGCGAGGTGGGCCAGGGGCTCCGCCTCGGCGGCCGGGCGCCCGACCGTGTCGGCGACCAGCTCGCGGACGTCCTCCTCGGCCAGGGGCTCGAGCACGATCTCGCTCAGGCGCTCGGGGCGGGCGGCGCGGACCCGGCTCAGGGTCAGGGTCAGGGGGTGGGCCTCGTCGACCTCGTTGTCGCGGTAGGCGCCGATCAGGAGCAGGTGCCCGCCCGGGCGGCGCGCCAGGCTCTCGACCGCGCTCAAGGAGGCCGGGTCGGCCCACTGCAGGTCGTCCAGGAAGATCACGAGGGGGTGCTCGGGCTGGGCGAACACGTCGACGAAGCTCTGGAACACGAGGTTGAAGCGGTTCTCGGCCTCCGCCGGCCCCAGCTGAGGCACCTCCGGCTGGGGCCCGAGCAGGAGCTCGAACTCGGGGATCACGTCGGTGATCACGCGCCCGTTGGGCCCCAGCGCCGCGAGGAGGCGCGCGCGCCAGCTCGCCACGCTGGCCTCCCCCTCGGTCAGGAGCTGGCGGGCGAGCGAGCGGAAGGCCTGGATCAGCACCGCGTAGGGCACCTCGCGCTGGAGCTGATCGAACTTGCCCAGGATGAAGTAGCCGCGGCGCTCGGTGATCGGTCGATAGACCTCGCGCACCAGGGCCGACTTGCCGATCCCCGAGTAGCCGCCGATCAGCAGCAGCTCGGTCGCGCCCTGGCCGACCCGCTCGAAGGCCGCCAGCAGGCTCGCGATCTCACGATCGCGTCCGTAGAGGTGCCCGGGCAGCTGGAAGCGATCGGAGACGTCCCGCTGGCCGAGGGCGAAGTCCCCCACCTCGCCGCGGGCGCGCAGCTCCTCGAGGCAGCGCTCCAGGTCGGCGGCCAGGCCCAACCCGGACTGATAGCGATCCTCGGCGTTCTTCTCGAGCAGGCGCGTCACGATCCGGGACAGCAGGGGCGGAACCCCAGGGCGCAGCTCGTGGGGCGGGCGGGGGAGCCGGGCGATGTGCTCGTGCACGAGCTGGAGCGGGTCCTCGCTCGTGAAGGGGACCTCTCCCGTGAGCAGCTCGTAGAGCGTGACGCCGAGGCTGTAGAAGTCCGTCCGGTAATCGACCGCGCGGTTGGTGCGGCCGGTCTGCTCGGGGGAGATGTAGGTCAGGGTCCCCTCGAGCACGCCCGGGCTGCGCATGGCGGTGCGCTCGCGCGAGAGCTGGGTCGAGATCCCGAAGTCGATCAGCTTGACCTGGTAGGTCTCGGGGTTGAGCACCACGTTGCTGGGGTTGACGTCCTTGTGGATCACGTGGCGGGCGTGGAGCCCGGCCAGGGCGCGCGCGATCTGCGCCGCGATCTCGAGGAAGTCCTCCAGCCCGATCCGACCGGCCAGTCCGCTGCGCGCGAGGGACTCGGCGCCGAAGTCCTCGACCTCCATCACCCAGCGCTCGCGGTCGCGCTCGAGCGCGTAGCTGGCGACGACGGTCTGGAGCGCCTGGGCGGGGTCGGACGAGGGGTTCAGGCCGTGGGCCACCTCGAACTCGCGGGCGAAGCGCGCGATCCGCTCCGGCGAGGGGAACTCCTCGCTGAGGACCTTGACCACGACGGGCTGCCCGTCGGCGAGCCGCTTGGCGCGGTAGACGCGGGAGTTGGCGCTCTCGTGGAGCTGCTCCGAGAGCTGGTAGCGAGAGAGCTCGAGCATGCGTGGTCCTGCCGCGAGTCGCTTGCGGCTTGTGGCGGGGTCCGATCGTCGCTAGCGTCGGACCCGTGGAGGGTAAGGGAAAGATCTCCGTGCGCGTCGACCCCGAGATCGCGGATCTGGTCCCGCGCTACCTCGAGCTCCGTCACGAAGACCTGGCGCAGCTGCGAGCAGCCCTCGCCGCGGCGACGTGGGAGGAGATCCGCCGCATCGGCCACTCGATGAAGGGCACCGGGGCGGCCTACGGCTTCCCCCGCCTGGGCGAGCTGGGGGCCGCGCTCTCGACCGCCGCGCGCCACCAGGACGGCGGCGCGATCGAGCAGCTGGTCGGCGAGCTGGAGGACTACCTGGCACGCGTCGAGCCGGTCTACGACGAGGGCTGAGGTCGCGCGAAGCGCTCGATCGTCTCGAGCAGGGCGGCCTTGGTGATCGGCTTGGTGAGGTGCCCGTCGCAGCCGGCCTCGAAGCAGCGCCGGCGGTGGTCCTCGAGCGCGTAGGCGGTCAAGGCCACGACGGGCAGCGGGGGCGCCTCTGGGCGCTCGCGGCGCTCCCAGGCGCGCAGCTCGGCCGCCGCGGTGAAGCCGTCCATCACGGGCATGTCCATGTCGAGCAGGACCAGGTCGTAGTCGCCGCTCTTGACCCGGTCCAGGGCCTCCCTCCCGTTGCTGGTCTGGTCGAGCTGGTGGGGGGTGCGGGCCAGGTAGCGGGCGACGAGCATTCGGTTGTCCTCGGAGTCGTCGGCGAGCAGGATTCGCCGCCCCGCGACGGGCCCGCGCTCGACCGGCGCGCTGGGGGCCGCGCTCTGCGCCACCTCGACGGGGAGCGTGAAGCGGAACGCGCTGCCCTGGCCGACCTCGCTCTCGACCCAGATCCGCCCGCCCCAGGCCTCGACCACGCGCTGGCAAATGGCGAGCCCCAGCCCGGTCCCCCCGAAGCGTCGCTCGGCCGCCTGGGCGTAGGCGCCGAAGATCGCGTCCTGGCGCTCGCGCGGGATGCCGATCCCCGTGTCGCACACCGCGAACTGGAGCGTGCTGGGCGCGGGCAGCGTGACCTCGAGCGCGACCTCGCCCGAGTCGGTGAACTTGCAGGCGTTGCCCAGCAGGTTGAGCAGGACCTGGCGCAGCCGGCCCGCGTCACCCACGATCCGGGCGGGGGCCGCGGAGGCCACGCTCGAGCGCAGGCTGAGGCCCTTCTTGCCGGCCAGGACCTCCATGATCCCGAGCGCCTGCGAGACCACCTGGCGCAGGTCGAAGGGTGAGCGCTCCAGCTCGAGCGCGCCGGCCTCGATCCGCGACAGGTCGAGGACCTCGTCGAGGAGCCCGAGCAGCGCCTCGCAGCCGACGCGGAGCTGCTGGGTGTAGCGCGCCTGCTCGGGGTCCAGCTCGGTCTCGGCCAGCAGCTCGCACATGCCCACGATCGAGTTCATGGGGTTGCGGATCTCGTGGCTGATCGAGGCCACGAAGAGGCTCTTGGCCGCGCTGGCCGCCTCGGCCTGGAGCTTCTCCTCGCGCAGCCGCCGGGCCGTCTTGGCCTCCCGGGCGTAGCCGATCGCCTTGCGGATCGTGAGCTCGAGATCCGCGAAGTCGATGGGCTTGGTGACGAAGTCCACGGCGCCGCGGTTCATGGCGGTGCGGATGTTCTTGATGTCGCCGTAGGCGGTCACGACCACCGGCTGCAGCCCGGGGATCGAGAGCTCCTGCAGGTGGGAGAGCAGGGTCAACCCGTCCATCTCGGGCATGTTGAGGTCGGTCAGCACGACCTCGACGTCTGGGTGCTCTTCGAGGAGCGCGAGGGCCTCCTTGCCGTTGCGGGCGAACACGAAGCCGAACTCGCCCCGGCGGATCTGGTGGCGAAAGCGCTGGCGAACCAGCAGCTCGACGTCCGGCTCGTCGTCGACGACGAGCAGCTTGACCGGGCGCTCAGGCGTCACCACGGCTCGATCAGCCTGGTCGGCTCGTCGTGACTCACGAGAGGCTGACTGGAGGAGGCCTCGAAGGCGTCGAGCAGATCGCGCGAGGCGCGCTCCCCGCCCCCCTCGGCCCAGGCCTTCCACCAGGCCGCGCTGTCTGCCGCCGTCCAGGGCTCCTCGCAGGAGACCTGCTCCAGCCGCCGCTTCAGCTCTGCCGGCTCGGGGCGTCGCGCGGGGTCCTTCTCCAGGCAGTCCAGCACCAGCTGATCGAGCTCCTCGGTGACGTCCGGCGCGCGCCAGGAGGGCGGCTGGGCCGGCGCGCCCAGGTGGGCCTCCGTCATGGCGTCCACGTTGTCCACCTCGAACACGTACTCGCCGGTGAGCAGGTAGTAGAGCGTGCAGCCGAGCGAGTAGATGTCGCCCCGCGGGTCCGGGGTGCCCTGGCAGGCCTCCGGGGAATAGAAGGCGGGCGTCCCCACGACCAGCTTGCGCTTGGCGTCGCGCTGATCGGCGCCGAAGAGCTCGTGCACGAGGCCGAAGTCGAGCACCTTGAGCACGTCTCGCTCTTCGCCCAGGCGGGTCAGGAAGAGGTTGGAGGGCTTGATGTCGCGGTGGACGAGGCCCTGCTCGTGCGCCTCGGCGAGCGAGTCGCAGGCCTGCGCGATCAGCTGGGTCGCCCGCGCCGGCGGGAGGGGGCCGAATTCGTCCACCAGGGTGCTCAGGTCGAGGCCCTCGAGGAACTCCATCACGTAATAGAAGGAGCCCTCGTCGGTCACCCCGAAGTCGTAGAGGCGCACCGTGTTGAGCGACTCGAGGCCAGCCGTGACGCGGGCCTCGCGCTCCAGGCGGAGCAGCGAGTCGGCGCGCTGGCTCGGGTCGAGCAGCTCGTTGGTGCGGGTCAGCTTCACGGCGGCCGGCTGCACCAGGAGCCGGTGGCGGGCCAGCCACACCTCACCCATGCCCCCGGCGCCGATCCGGCGGATCAGCTGGTAGCTGCCCACCCGCTTCCCCGACTCGAGCAGCGAGGCGTCGACCTCCACCCGCTCGTCGCCGCTCGTCATCAGCGCGCAGTCGAGGACGCTGCGCAGCTCGGCGACGTTGCCCGGCCAGGCGTAGTTCGAGAGCAGCTCCCAGGAGCGCTCCGAGAGCCCGCGCGTCTCCCGGCCCAGGCGGTGGGCCTTCTGGGTCAGGTAGTGGGCGGCGAGCGTCGGAATGTCCTCGCGGCGCTCGGCGAGGCTGGGGACCTCGACGCGCAGCCACGCGACGGTTCCGAGCGCCTCCCAGGCGGCGAAGCCTTCCTGGCGGGCGCGCGCGATCACGCGCGGCTTGGGGCTGGAGGAGCGGAGCCACTCGGCGAGCTCGTAGGCGAGCACCAGGGGGAGGCTCTCGACGTGGTCGAGGTAGAGCGCCCCCTCGCTGGCGAGCTCCCAGCGCGAGCCGCGGCCGAACAGGCTCTCGCCGTCGACCTCGCGCAGGCCCAGGCAGTCGACGAAGAGGAAGGGGCGGCTGCCGCGCTCGGACTGGTGGTGAATCGCCCGGGCCACGGCCTCCTCGCCGGCCCCGCCGGGGCTGAGGATCAGGACCGGCCGCTCGTCCCCCGCCGCGGCCGCGATCCGCTCGCGCAGGCGCCGCGCCGGCGCGCTCTCCCCCAGCAGGGGCCCCGCCTGCTGGGCCTGCGCGCTCCACACCAGCTCGCGCGCGACCCACAGCTCGTGCTCCAGCTCGGCGTTGCGCCGGTCCAGCTCGCGCTTGAGCCGCTGGATCGTGAGGTGGGCGTCGACGCGCGCCAGGGCCTCCGCCCGGTGCAGGGGCTTGGTCAGGTAGTCGACGGCGCCCAGCTTGAGGCCGGTCACCTTGTCGGTCGGCTCGTCGAGGGCGGAGAGGAACACGACCGCGCACTCGCGCGTGTCCTCCTGCTCCCTCAGGCGTCGGCACACCTCGTAGCCGTCCATGCCGGGCATCACGACGTCGAGGAGGATCAGCATCGGCCGCTCGCGCTGGGCGCGCTCGAGGGCCTCTTCCCCGCTGCTCGCGACGACGACGCGGTGCCCGCTGCGCTCGAGCACGCGCCGGAGGAGGGCGCGGCTGCTCTCGTCGTCGTCCACGACGAGCAAGACCTCCTGGAGCGCGGCGGCGGCGCGCGTCACTCGGCGCGCTCCCGCCACCAGGCCCGGGCGGCGTCCTCGGTCCACGGCTGCGCGAAGCTGAGGGCGCGCAGGCGTCGACGCACCTCGCGCGCGCTGGGCCGGGCGAGCGGGTCTTTGCTCAGGCAGTCCAGCACCAGCTCGTCGAGCCCGGCGGGGAGCGGGCCAGCCGCCAGGCGCGAGGGCGGTCCCGGCGCGTCCCCGAGGTGTCCGCTCACGTGCGCCGCGGGGTCCCCGGAGAAGACCGTCACGCCGCTGAGCAGCCAGTAGAGCGTGCAGCCGAGCGAGTAGACGTCGCTCTCGGGACAGGGCGCACCCTGGAGCGCCTCGGGGGCAGCAAAGGCGGGCGAGCAGACGAGGGCTCCCTTGGCGCAGGTCGCGCTGCCGCAGGCGGACTGCGCCAGCTCGCGCGTCAGCCCGAAGTCGAGCACCTTGACCACGTCGGGGGTCGGCCCCACGCAGCACACGAAGAGGTTGGCGGGCCGGACGTCGCGGTGGATCAGGCCCCGCTCGTGGGCTTCGGCGAGCGAGCCGCAGGCTTGCTGGACGAAGCCCACGGCGCGCGCCGGCGGGACCGCGCCGTGGCGAGCCACGAGGGCTTCGAGGTCCATGCCCCGCAGCAGCTCCATGGCGTAGTAGAGGGCGCCCTCCTCGGTGACGCCGAAGTCGTAGAGCTGCACGGTGTTGGGCGAGCGGAGCGAGGCGGTGGCGCGGGCCTCCTCTTCGAACTGGCGCACGGTCTCGAGCCGGGTGCTGGGGTCCGCGAGGCGCGCCGAGCGCACGAACTTGATGGCCGCGGGGCGGATCAGCAGCCGGTGTCGCGCCTCCCACACATGTCTCCCGGCGCCGAGCGGCTCGACCAGCTCGTAGCTGCCGACCCGACGCCCCGTCTCGAGCAGCGCCTCGTTGACCTCGACCAGGGCGCCCCTGGAGGTGATCAGCGCGCAGTCCAGCACGCTGCGCAGCTCCTCGACGTTGCCGCGCCACGGGCAGCTCACGAGGCGCCGGAGGGACTCGGGCGAGATCCCCTCGATCTGCCGCCCCTGGCGCTGGGCCGCCCGGCTGAGGAAGTGCTGGGCGAGCTCGGGGATGTCCTCGCGCCGCTCCGCGAGGGAGGGCACCCGGATCGTGCGCCACGCGATCGCCTCCAGGCGGCCCGCGGCCCCCTCTCCCCGGTCCCCCAGGACGGTCGCGATCACGCGCGGGTCGTCGCTGGCCGGCGCCTCGACGAGGCGGCGCGCGAGCTCCTGCTGGAGCGACTCGGCGAGGACCTCGACGCGGTCCAGGTAGATCGTCCCCCCCCGCGCGAGCCCCCACTTGCTCGCCCCTTCGCTCGCGAAGAGCGGCGTGTCGGCCGCCTCGACGCTGAGGCAGTCGACGCGCAGGAAGGGGCGCTCGCCGCGCGGCGACTGGTGGTGGATCGCGCGCGCCGCCGCCTCCTCGCCCGCGCCCGCGGGGCTGAGCAGCAGCACGGGCTCCTCGCTCTCCGCCGCCGCGGCCACGCTCTCCCGCAGCGCGCGAGCAGGGGCGCTCCCGCCCAGCAGCGGCCCCTCGTGCCGATCGCGCTGGTCCGCCACGAGCTGCTGGGCCACGCGCAGCTCACGCTCCAGCTCGCGGGTCCGCCGCTGCAGCTGGCGCTGGAGCCGCTGGACGGTGACGTGGGTCTGGACCCGCGTGATCACCTCCTCGCGATCGAAGGGCTTGGCCAGGTAGTCCACCGCCCCGAGCTCGAGCCCGCGCACCTTGTGGTCGGCCTCGTCGAGGGCGGAGAGGAAGACCACCGCGCAGTCGCGGGTCTGCTCGTCCGCCTTGAGGCGGCTGCAGACCTCGTAGCCGTCCATGGCCGGCATCACGACGTCGAGCAGGACCAGCGTCGGCCGCTCGCGCCGCGCCAGCTCCAGCGCCTCGGCGCCGGCCTGGCAGCTGACCAGCCGATACCCCCGCCCCCGCAGCGCCCGCTCCAGGAGCGCGAGGTTGCTCGGGTCGTCGTCCACGAGCAGGACGACGTCTTCCCCTTCACGGTGAGTGCTGACGAGCGAGGACACGACCACAGCGGATTCTAGCCCCGGAGACACGCACCTTCCGGGCTCCCGTAGGGCGATACCGAACAGGGGGAGGGAGGTTCCCGGGGGCCTGTTATCTCGCTACTTGGCTGCCTTCGTGGCCAGGACCCGATCGAACAGCTTCTGTTCGACCGCAGCTTCGTTCGTCAACTCGGTGAGGCCGACGACCACGACGCTCACGCCCCCGCCTGCGAAGGCGGAGAGACTCTTCTCCACGAGCTCCGCGCTCAATGAGAAGGGCGCGCTGAAGTCGCTGCGATCCGACTCCTCCAGGCGCCGTCCGATCAGACGCCAGCCTTGGTAGACCTCGTCCCTCGTCATCGGTCGCGGCAAGTCGATCCGCGCCCCGAGAACGCAGGCCTCCTCATAAGCGAAAGGAGGATCGAGCCAGATCTCGAAGACGTAAGCCACACTTCCCGTAGCGGACTTGTTCTCCATGGGCGCCAAGCCGATCGCAAACCAGGTCCTCGCCCAGGACTCGGGATAGGCCAGGCTCGTCGAGCCCTCCATCGAGACGTGATTGCCCTTGAGGAGGTGCAGCCCGTGCTTCGCGCCGCAGCGCTTGAGGTCGGAGAGCACCCCTCCCAGGTCCTTTGAAAGCTGAACTAGCCAGCGAGCGCAGTCCCGGTGGCTGGCCTCTTCGTCGTTCATCGTCCCTGCCTTGCTTTGACCTACTCGCCAGTCCGCCAGGAAGCGGGCAAGCGAGGTCGCGTCGCCCAGCGCTGCTCTGGCTCACGAAACGAGCCTGGGAGGCGGCCCTCGAAGGCACGCACACCGCGAAAGGCCCTCAGGTTCTTCCGCTCCAACAGCGAGAGGATGTCCATGATTGCGTAGGAGCGCGGCGGCGCCTCGCTCCTGAGCGGATGCAGCGCACGGTCCACGTCCCTCCACCCCAGCCAGAAGAGTCCGTCCCCGACTCCGTGCCGCTGAAGCTCGCTCAGCGACTCCTGCAGAGCCGTCTTGGGGGGAGCCACATGAGCCGTCAGGTAGACGATCCCCAAGGGGCGCGCGCCTGTCCCTGCGATACAGCTGAATCGATCATCCCTGAGCGCGAGCAAGTAGCGCGCAAGTTGGTCGCCGGAGGCACGTGAGTTGCCCGCCTCCTCGACGGCTCCAGTCCCGCTCTTCCCGGAGAGGTACTTCGCCTCGACCAGGAGGGCGTTCTTGCCCCCTGTCTCGTCCCCTAGCACCAGCAGCAGATCGCACTCGTCGTAGCCCCGCCCATTTGGGCGACGAGCCTTCGGCCAGAAGTGCCACTCCACCGAAGTGACCTGCTCCAGGTCGATCGGCAAGCCGTCTCGAGAGTGCGGGAACGCTTGGACCCGTTCGAGCACAGGAAGCAAGCCGAGTTTGGGACCCAGGTAGCGCAGGGTGCCAAGAACACTGGAGGTAAGGAGGTCCTCCAGCCGTTCACTGGCGCTGCGTGCGTCTCCGCCGAGCTTCCCGTGCAGCTCCGCCTGAATCATCGTTGCGCTGCTCGCAGGTGGCCGCCCATGGCCTGAAGAGTAGCGGCGAAGGCGTCCACATTCACGTCCTCTGATTCAGAGTCTGTGGCCTGGCTCAGTCTGTCTGAGTCCTTAACAGAGCACGAGCAGCGCACCCAAGACGACGCCCCGGAGGGTCACTCCGGGGCGCTCGTCGGCACTAGCTCGTTGGCGGGGCCCACTCCGAATCGAACAGAGCGACCTGGTTGTTCGCCAGGCCCAGCGGTTTTGAAGACCGAGGCCGACAATCCGCAACCCTTAGGGGTCGCGGGATCTGCGACAAGCCGACATTGGGTTGTGGTGAGAATCGTGACCTTGCTGGGTCGAGTCGGTCAACGCCCAGCGCCGCCTACCTGCGCGGTTCAATCGGTCCACTCGATCTCCACCTGGGCGCCGTCCGGCACATCACGAATCTGGGCGTGCAAATCCGCGAGAAAGGCGAAGTACTCGTCCATGGTCTTGACTCGGACGTTTGACAGGGCGTAGTCGCCTCCCAGGACAGTCGGCTGAGCGAAGCCATAGCACTGCCCTGGCCCCAGGGTCATTCCTGCCGCCCGAGCTTCCTCCACCAACGGGATCAGGAACCACTGGTTCGCGTTGTCCTCCTGACCCAGCAGCGAGATGAAGTCGTCGCGGCTCTCCGCGACTTGCTCAACCGCTCCTCCCTCTGGGTCGAAGTGATGCACCGAGCCGTCCTCGTAGACCAAGAACGGCTCGCCAAACTGATTCGCAAGCCAGACCGTTGCACCGTCAGGGATGAGAGGAGCCCAACAACTCAGTATTCGGCCCATATCGAGCCCAGCACTTGGGAGGAGGTAGTCGTCGAGCGTCATCCTTGATCCTGCTGTCGAGCCTCGGCGCGCTCACAGAAGGGATCCGAGTCCCCGAGCCCCTCGGGATAGCCGAGAGCCCACGGGACTACGTTCTCGACAATCACAGCCAACACCTGAGACATAGAGCAGCCCGCCGTCCCCACGTAGCGGATGGCCTCGATTGCCGTCCCTTCTCCCCCTTGGCCGCTTCCTGCTGCTGCGGCCAGGCACTTGACAGCGTGCTGCTTCCAACCCGAGTCGTTGAACCGAGGTGCGATGAGATCTGCAAGTCGACGGCACTCCTCCGAGAACTCTTGCGTAGGACACTCCAACCAGTCCAGGGAGGCTCGATAGGCGCGACTTGAAGGCTCCAGGCTCTTGAATCGCGCTTCAAGCAGACCCACAGCCGCCGCTGCCGCGCGAACACAAGCCTCCAGCCCAAACGAGCGGAGCCCGTCAAGTAGACGTAGAGCGTCTTCCCCTGCCTGATACCGCTCACGACGCAAGGCCAACCGTTCATCTGCGGATCCAACATCCCGAGTCCTCATAGCTTCGATCTGAGCAGTTGGATCTCGACTCGGGTCTGGTGGCAGTGCCAGCGCTGTAAGAGCCCCCCCGTGGCCCAAGTGGGCTGCTATCTCCAACCTGCTCTGTTCCAGTTCGCCGGAATACAACCTAGCCCGCAACCACGCAGCCTCGTCCTCGACGGTGCCCGAGGCGCGGAAGCGTCGCTCTAGCTCTCGGAGGTTGGCGTCAGTCATCGTCAAGCTCGCGCCACTCGTGGCCCTCGAACTCACAGTCGCAGGACATGATCTGCCGGTTGCACGCGGGACACTGCTCGTAATCGCAGTCCGGGTCATGGAGTTTCCCGAGCAGCGTGTTGCAGTGTCGGCAGGGTTGGTTCATCGCCTCCTGCGGGTCGCGAAAGGTCTCGGACCCGTAGGGGATCCTCGGGTAGCTCGCGCTGCCCACCCGATAAGCACGCTCTTGCTGGGCACGGTCCAACGCCTCAGCCCAGTCCCTCGTCAGCCGTTGGCCGAAGTAGGTAACGTACTCCGCCTCTCTGCCGAGGAGGGCATCCACACGCTCTTGGACAACGTCCCGGCGTCCGAGAGCCCAGGGCACGACTTCGTTTCGGATGGCGTCCCGCAGATCGTATTCGGCGTCGAGGGCCTGCTCGATCTCGGTCACAACCCGAACGGCAGTCCGTCGGGAGTCGTCGTCAAGTTCGGCTCTCGATGTCAGGTATGCCGTTAGGTAGATCGCGTTTGCCGGTCGCGACCGATCCGTCTGGTGAATGACGACACCCAGGTCGGGCTCACCTTCGTGCGCCACCATCGAGTTGTACAGCTCGTCCGCCTGGCCCCGGCAGTTGGCCTCGTGCGTGGGGCAGGGACAGGAGAGCCATGCCTCGACCGCATTCAGCACCTCCTGCGGATTGGCTTCCGGGTGGGGCCAACTCCAGCGTTCGAGGAGGAGCCTCGCAGCCGCTACCGCAGTTCGAATGCTCGCCTTCCTGCCAAACTCGGTGATCTCGAAGCACAAGTCGCAGAGGAGCGGTCCCGGCTCAGCAGCACCCGAGGCCAGGACGGCTGCTGGATGGCCCAGGAGCGCGGCCAGTCGAAGGCGGCTCTCCAGCAAGACGCCAGCCCGCGATTGGGCCTGGATGAGCGCGG
This sequence comes from uncultured bacterium, assembly GCA_937911525.1. GTDB lineage: Bacteria > Planctomycetota > J058 > J058 > J058 > NORP233. The sequence goes on along the minus strand of CALDQK010000539.1, from coordinate 14,084 downwards.
CTTCGCTCTCCGCACTGCCCGACGCCTTCCAGTCACGCTCCAGGGCTCTCAGGGTCGCGTCACTCATGGAAGGACGCTCCTAAGATCGGCGAGTCCACGAAGGCAGACGTGGGCCGGGTCGTCGTTCTCCGTGATCCAGACCGCCCTCAGACCTGCCGCCTTTGCTCCGAGGACGTCCGCCCGAATGGAGTTCCCGACCATCGTCGCGTTCTGCGGGGCGACACCGAGTTTCTCAAGGGTCAGCCCGTAGATCGCCGGATCGGGCTTCACGACCCCCACTTCGCAGGAGTATGTGGCCTCATCGACCAACTGGTGGACTCCCAACCTCCTCAGCACAGGAACGTACGCGCTCGCCAAGTTGGAGATCAGGGCGAGGGCGAAGCCCTCCCCGCGAAGCTGTCGGAGCAGCGGGAGCGTTCCTTCGGCGAGGTGACAACTGGCGAGGTGCTCCTCAAGCTCACGCTCGGCAGCTTGGATGTCAGCCTCAGCCGGTTTTTCGTCCAAGAACTCGGCGGCGGCACGGAGGGAGGGAACAGGTGACGTCATCAGCCGACGTCGAGCCCGTAGAAGTCCCTCCCTGTTTCGGTCCAGGTTCCGCATGAGGGTCACGAACGGGCGGCGCTTGATCCCGAAGTGGACCAACGTACCGAACACGTCGAGCAGGACGGCTCGCTTCACCCTTGCTGCTCCTGCTCCACCACAAGGCCCTCCAGCGTCCGGGCGCGTGCTGGGTCAACAATCGCGGCTTCAGGCGCCTGGTGGCCCCCCAACGCGCCCTGAGCGGGCTTGTCGCGGGACAGCGAGGCTCCAAGAGACGTTTGGCTGACTCGGACCTTGAACCAAGCTGCGGGGCTGACGGCGCTGAGCAGATCTTCGGCAACTTCGTTCGCCTTCGCTACGGCGACATCGCAGCGCAGCACCCGCTCCTGATCTGGAAGTGCCGCGAACAACCGGAGATCCTCCAGGCTGGTCGTCCTCAGCACTCGTTGGAGTAGCTCGTCGAGTGGGTTCATGAGCCACCTCGAACCGGGCACCACGCCCTTTGGGGGCTCTCCGTCTGGTGCTCCCGAACCTCGTTCAGGAGGTCGCGATCCGCAGACTCCTGATCCAACTGGGCCTGGACAACGGCAACCTTCGCGAGGCTCTGGAGCAGACGGACTCGTCGCCAGCCCTGTTGCTCTCGGTCGTAGGCACTCCATAGCGCGGCCAAGACTTCCGGTAGAGGACGGTCGCCGTCGCGCCAACGCTGTTCGTAGCGAGAAACCGTGCGAACACTGATCCCTAGCGTCGAGGCGACTTCACGCTGACTCTGGCCCGCCACCCGAAGTTCTAGAGCCTGAACTTCTCGCCTGATGTTTCTCACCCTGCCAGCCATTGCTCTCCATTATGGCAAGTGCGGGTTTGTAAGAACCTGACTGGCCTTGAGTTCGAACGTCGCCCGGGAAGGGCGAGAAGAACTGCGGCGCTGACGTTCCTGCGTGATCCACACCTGGCGGGCCCACGAAGAATCACTTGTGGGCCTCCAAGATTCTCACGGTTGAGCCCCGACCCCGAGTGCGGTCGATGATCTCGATGAGTCCGGCTTCCGAAAGCGCGTCGAGGCTTCGGCTCAGAGCATCTTTCTGGACGCCAAACTCTCGGAGCAGCTTCGGTCTCAACTTGACCGTCGGACTCTTTTCCAGACAGGAGAGGAACCGGATTACCACTGCGACATGGAGCGACCGTCCGGGGAGTCTCCCCGCCTGTTGGAGCCAGACCAACGGAATCCGACCGCCCAGGAACAACCCAGAGGAACCGGGAGCAGCCCCTCCCCTGGACTCCCGGTGACCCCCATTCGCAGGTGGACCTCCCCACAGTGCAGGATCAAGACGACGCTCTGGAACCTGATGCCCGAAGTTCATCGGACACCTACTGGTGTAGATGTACTAAGAGGAGAGAGAAGAGAGATAGGAGTGGACGGGTTCGCGCTCCTGCGACAAGTGATTCGCGGGGGCGCGACTTCTTCGTCGCGCTGGCGCGAGAAGCTCCTGCCGCCGTCGCTCGCCTCTAGGTCTTCGACGATCTGCCAGACGACCTCCCACATGCGGGCGCCACGGGGGTCCATGTATCGCTTGGGATAAGACACGACCTCAGCGTCCGTGCGGAGCCTCAGGCGCCCACCGAGCACGATGTCGCAGGCTTCGTCCATTGCCCGTACGGTCGACTCTAGGACAGCCTCTAGGCGCTCCTGGGGGGCGACCACGAGAAGTGCGTCGTGGACCGGAGCCGCGACCCGCACACCGCGCTCAGTAGCCAGGCAGCAAGCCAGGCGGAGCATCTCAGCACCGTTGGCCTGCATCGGGAAGTTCCGCAAGGAGCGCCCGTTCGTCCCTGATCCGACCCAGACCCGCCAACCCAGCACGGTATCCAAGTGCCCACGCAACATCGCGTGATTAACCGCCGCGTCGGACCATGCTCAGTAGTCGCGGAAGGTCTCACGATGTCGGCGCAGAAGATGTTGAGCTTCTAGAGCGGATCGCCCGATCCGCTGCGAGAGCGACTCGGCGCCCATCATGTACTGGACGGCCAACACACACTGCTTGTACAGCTCTCGCACCTCTGCGTGACTCTGCTTCGTTGCCCCAGGAGGTGCTGCACCAGCTTGGATGGCGAAGGCGAGGTAGGGGTCGCCAGTCTCGTAGGCGGCGAGCATCTTGGCGTCGCCAGAAAGCGCAGCAGCTACACCGAACTCCTGCTGGGACCAGTCCACGTAAGCGACTGCATGACCCGCAGGCGGCTTGATGAGCCCGCGAAGCCAAGCAGACGGCCCGAAGATGAACTTGCTGTTGCTCGGTTGGTTGCGCCCCGTCTTCGCCCGGAAGGCTGAGAGCAGGCAGCGGTTCCGCCCGTCGCTCCCGACAGCAAGGTCCGCGAGGCGAAGCTGACCGAGTGAGTGTCGTAGCTCACGAATGGGCGCGACGCTCGGGTGCGCTCTCGCCATTTGGCGGAACGTGTCGTCGTCGAGTGCCAGGGCTCCCGAGGGAAGGCGAGGCCAGGGGATGTTGTTCCTAGCGAGCCACGCCTCCCAGCGCGCCGCCTTGAAGGTCCGACCCTCATAGACGCCGTAGTCGGCATCGACCCGCTCCACGAGCGCCCGCTGAATGTCCGGCCAACGGATTCGGAGCCGAGCCAGGCTGTCGCCGTCAATCGGAATCCCCTCGTGCTCGATCCTTGCTGCCGTGACCATGTAACGACCCCGGTAGACGGCCCTGCGCAGGTCCACGTTCGGCAGCATGGCAGGCAGCAGCCGAACCAGTGCGTCCACATCCGACTGACAGTAGTCGAGGAGCCTGCGACGCTCGTCCGCCGTGTAGTCGCCACCGCGCATCGCAAGGTCGCGCATCTCGTCCTTGTCGACGCTCTCGATCCCAGCCAAGCCGTAGTGGAACAGGGCGCCCAGGAGACCCGCTCCGCAGGGCGTGGGCTTCCCGTTCGAGAGGTTGCGGAACTCGACGTAGAGGTCGAGCACCCGTGAGGGAACAGGCCAGCCCAACGCGAGGTGGCACCCCACCTCCGCCGATGCGTAGTAGGCAACCACGAGGCTCCGGTCGTCCAGCGGATATGGCGCGGTGCGCCTGTGGGAGAGTTCGTCCTCCCACAGCCGTACAAGGCGCCCCGACCGAAGCTCCCGTGCGACCAGGCAGAGAACCCTGGGGCGCTCGCCTGGCGGCGCACAGAACTCGAAGTCCACGAGCCAGATCTCGCGGAAGTAGTCGAGGTCAACGCTCATCAGACCTCACCTCGAAGTTGGCGAAGGACGATGTGGTCCAGCGAGTCGATGAGCTTCCCACCGCTACAGGCCACGCGGAGCAGATCTCCGAAGCTCTCCTCGGGCCACTGGGGCTCGCCCATGTCGATCTTTGGCGTCCACACCTCGTAGTAGCCCGCCGACACGTTCGACTCCAGCCGAACCCACTGGGTCTTGGCTTGCTCTGCAGCCATCATTGCGGAAGCGTGCCAGGGGTTGTGTTTGCCGTCAGGCCCCGGGAGTCCCACAGGCCAAAGGCGGATGTCGCCTTGGCGCGTGATGGCGGTGTAGATCTGCGTCGGGCGAGCGCGAAGTTCGGGGCCCAGGTCTGGGCTGACCAGGTAGGTATCCCGATCCACCTTGAGGGTGAACACCCTCAAGGTGTATTCCTTCGCGGGGTGTACGCGAACCCACGCCTCGCGCCTTGGCTTGTCGAGCGGGACGGTGGTCAGGAGGCGCTTGACGGGCGTCAGGGCGGAGAAATCAGCCTGCACTCGAAGCGCGGCTGGATCGAAGGGGTCGCGGACCTGCTGGTCCTGTTCCTGGCTGCCGCTCACGACATCACCTCCTCGGGTCCAGTGAGACCGTCGAGGAGCAAGTCCCGAATGGCGTCGCGTGGGATCAGCACTCGGGATCCACGAGGCCCACAGCGAACGGCTTGGAGGTGTCCTCGCCGTACGTAGCCACGGAGAGTCGGGACGGGAACGTTCAGCGCCTCGGCGGAGTCGCTGATGCTGTTGAGGGGTTCGAGACGGTCGAGGATCTCGGCCAGCCAGGATGGGTTACTGGGGGACATGACGATTCCTTCGGCCCACGGGCCGTCAGGGATCGCTTGTCTACCGCACCAGTTCTGGGATCGACTTGCGAGCCGGGTTGTCGCTCAAACGCGGCACCCAACTCAGCGCGCTCGAACGCTTCTAGGGTACGACCAGCACGAGAACTGTCAATGGCGTCAATCTGATTCGAAGTCGGTCTACATGCCTCCACCCCCTGCGTCGGGTCGCGCCGACGCGGCAGTTGGGAAACACAAAGTGCGTCGAGAGAGATCGAGCCCGCTGAGTGACACAACCTGCTCGGCGCCGCACACAGTCTCGCCTCCCGCCTGTTCGTGTCCGAGGTGGGGCGGATGGTTTCGCGTTTGAAGCGACGTCAGAGGGGTGATGTACATCAGCGATCTCCCGTCCATCGCCGAGGTCACCCCATGCAAGTACGCGCCGCCATCTACGCCCGAGTGTCCACGTCGGACCAGAGCCCGCAGATGCAGCTTGAGGCGCTGCGGGAGTATGCCGAGCGCCGTGGCTTCGCTGTGGTCTCCGAGTTCGTCGATCACGGAGTGAGCGGCACCAAGACCAGCCGCCCCCAGCTTGATCGGTTGATGGACGCAGCGCGAAAGCGCGCTGTCGATGTGGTGTGCGTGTTTCGCTTCGACCGAATGGCCCGGTCCTGCGTCCACCTCCTGCGAGTGCTGGAGGAGTTCAACGCGCTGGGCGTCGAGTTCGTCAGCTACAGCGAGAACCTCGACACGAGCACGCCGATGGGCCAGGCCATGTTCACGATCATGGGGGCGCTGGCTCAGTTGGAGAGGGACGTCCTGGTCGAGCGCTCCGTCGAGGGCCAACGACGCGCTCGCGCCAGAGGGAAGCACGTCGGACGCCCTCGGCTGGAGATCAACCCGGACCGGGTCACCGCGCTCCGGGACCAAGGGAAGAGCCAGAGGGAGATCGCGGCGGCGCTCGGAGTCTCTCGGAAGGTCGTGCGTCGCGTCTTGCGGGAGGCTGCCTAGCTGGGCCCAAAGCCCCCCACCTCGACGCCCCCGAACATCGTCGAGTTCAAGAGGCTTACGCGAGCCTTTGGATCCGGCCCAAAGCACCGGCTTTGGTCCCGCCCCGAAACGTGGGTGACCGGGCCTCAGCGACCGAAGGAGGTCGTGTGTCTGAACAACGCTGCGACCTGGGTGACGGTTGCGACGGAGGGACGCCATGAAGGGCTACCCCGGACTCCGAAAGCGAGGGAGCATCTACTGCCTCGACATCCGGGTTCGTGGACGACGCCATCGCGAGTCCCTGAACACGACCAGCTTCGAGGTCGCCAAGAAGCTGTGGCGAAAGCGCAGGAGCGAGGTCGAACTTGGCGAGCGGGTCGACCAGCGAAGCGCCCTCGAATGGCTCGACCTCTTCGTTCGGCATCTTGGAGGCACCGAGTCCGCTCACAACCGCGAGGTCGAGCGCATCAATCGCACCTTCCTCCATGACAGCGGAGCCGCGACCGTTCGAGACATCAGCGGTACGGCGGCGGTCGAGTGGCTCCTAGCCTACGGCCAGCGCTACGGACGACACGGGAGCATCTCAGCGAGGAGCCGCTCGAAGTACGCACAGCACCTCAGCCAGTTCGGCGTGTTCCTGGTCAAGCACCGGAAGCAGACCGGACTCCGAGACAACCCCTTCGACGAACTCGCGTTCTCGTCCGGCGAGGCTGACCGCGTCTACCGGCGACGCCACTACAGATTGGAGGAGTTGCTCCGGCTCTTGGCAGCGAGCACCCCCTATCGGTCCCTGGTCTACTTGTCCGCCGCCACCACCGGCTTGCGCCGGAAGGAGCTTGGCTCGCTTCGCTGGGAGGATCTGAACCTCGAATAGGTCACGCCCTCCGGGACGGGTTGGGTTCGCCTCGACGCTTCGGCGACGAAGAACAAGAAGCTCCGCCTGCGACACCCGATCCCTGGTCCGCTCGTTGAACTACTACGCGCCCTCAGAGCCAGGGAGATCCCCCTGTTGGACTCGAAGGGAAGGCCGCACCCGGTCTACCAGCGTGCTGGAACGGCACCGACCGACCCTGTGTTTCCCTGCGTTCCGGGAACGGACACGCTAGGACGAGACCTCGTCGCCGCAGAGGTGGAGCGCGTGACCCACGAAGGCAAGCTCGACTTTCACTCCCTGCGCGGCGCCTTCGCAGTCATGCTCGAAGGCAGTGGAGTTGGGTTGTCGACCGCGCAGAAGTTGCTGCGGCACAGCGATCCTCGGCTGACGGCCTGCGTCTACCAACGGCTTCAGTTCACCGAGTTGGCTGAGGCTCTCGAAGCGGTCTCCGAGACCGCAGTTGCCCTGGCCCGGCTGGTTACTGCCAAGGCGCAGCCGTGACTGGCTACCAGGTCTTGCTCGCGCACTCGGCGGCAGCAGAGATCACCGCTGCCTTGTCGCACTCGTAGAGGCCCGAGCAACTGAAGCTGTTCAGTTCCACGAGGCGAAGCTCGTCCTGGCTTTCGCACACGTCGAGGACGAAGAGGGGGTCGGGCCTCCAAGAGACGGACGACAGCGCTCTCTCTGCGAAGGCGCGCACTTCGCTGGGGCAACCAGCCGAACGAGCCACCTTCCCGCCTTCGTAGTACTGGCTCGCCGCAACCACCTCGCCGTTGGCGACGACCAGACGCCACTCCCGAACAACCTCTTGAGGCTCCGCGACCAGCACAAGTTGGGTTGGGTCGTACCGAGCGGACGCAAGGGCTTGCTCAAGAGCATGGGCACTCACCACGGCGCCCTTGAAGATCTTCCGGACGGTATCGGGCCGAATGAAGACCTTCCCCTCCTTCCCGAACTCACTGCCTAGCCGCTTCGCGTGACGGATCACCTCGGAACAGGGAAGGAGCGTGTAGTTCTGGTTCAGCAGGAAGGGGCCGAAGTAGGAGTAGTAGGTAGAGCACGACAGCTTGTCGAAGGAGCACCAGCCCCCTGGCCTCCAGCGCTTCGTCCGTTGGATGTGCTCCATCACGGGCAGGGTTCCGAGGAAGACGACACAACCGTCCGGCGAAAGCTGCTCGGCTCCCAGCAGGTCTCGTGGCGGCGGTGCCCCGACGTTCGGCTTCACCACCTGAACCGTCATGCCCTGGTGCCGGATCTCGTCCTGGAGCGCTTGAGAGTCCACTCCGTAGACGTTCGCTTCGATCAACCAGGTCGGACGGCGCATACCTCGACTATGCCGGTGGGGCTGCACCTGAGCAACGGCGTCGGCACTTCATGCCGTGGACTGCACTGTGGGCAAATCGTGCCCTCGGTCAGCCCGAGGAGGTCGCAACCAGGGCACTTAGAACAACGCCCCGAGACCTGCGTTCCAAGCCTCGGGGCGCTGTAGTTCGTTGGCGGGGCCCACTCCGAATCGAACAGAGCGACCTGGTTGTTCGCCAGGCCCAGCGGTTTTGAAGACCGTGGCCGACACCAGCCGACATTGGGCCCCGCGTGCCGCGATTGTCATGCTCAGCCCGCCGGGGCGCAACCCGCGCAGGCGCTCGCTCAGCGGGAGAAGCGGCGCAGCCCGGTCATGATCTCCATCAGCCGGGGCTGGATCTCCTGCTCGAAGCGCTGGGGCTGGGCGAGCGGGAGCCCGGCCCGGGTCCTGACTCCCTGGCGCTCGTCGAAGCCTTGCAGGGAGTAGGTCGCGACGTGCTCGCGGTCCACGTAGGCCACGTGCGACCAGTCGGAGAGCACCGCCCAGCTGCGGGGCGCTGCGCCGATCAGGTCTTGCCCCAGGGAGTAGCTCTTCGCGGGGGTGCTCACCCCCAGCGCGGTCAGCACGGTCGCCGGCAGGTCCAGGTGGCTGCTCAGGCTCTCGACCACGGCCGGCCCTCGGCCGGGGACGTGGAGCAGGAGCGGAACTCGGATCTGCTCGTCCGAGAACTGCGAGTTGTGCCCCATGCGACCGTGCTCCATGAACTCCTCGCCGTGGTCGCCGGTCACGATCACGATCGTGCGCTCCAGGAGGCCCCGCTCCTCGAGGCCCGCGAAGAGCCGGTTCAGCTGCGAGTCGAGGTAGTGCGCCGCGTTCTCGAAGCGAGCGTGCAGCCCCTTCGCCTCGGCCTGCATGTCCACCGCGACGTAGTTGTATTCGCGCGTGTAGTCGTCGTGCAGCGGCGCCTCCGCGGGGAAGGAGTAGGGCGCGTGCGTCGACTCGAAGAACTGGAAGGCGAAGAAGGGCCGCTGGGGGTCCCGCCCGTCGAGGAAGTCGAGGATCCGCGTCACGTTGTCGCGATCGCAGCTCCAGCCCGTGGTCGCGTCGGCGTCGCTCTCGTGCAGGCGATCCCGCGGGACGGCCGAGAAGAGCGTGGCGTCGAACTCGGGGTAGCTGAAGCGCGCGCTCGTGTTGATCGAGAGCTGGTAGCCGCGGGACACGACCTCGTCGATCAGGACCGGACCTCGCCGCTCGTCGAGGAAGGCGTGCCAGAGGTTCCCGTAGAGCCCGTAGAACATGCTGAACATGCCCCAACGAGTGCCGTTCCCGCCGCTGAGGTGGTGGGTGAAGCGCAGCGCGTGGCGATCGGCGAAGGCCCGAGTTCGCGGCATCACCTCCAGCGCGTCGGCGCGGAGGGACTCTGCGACCAACCACACCACGTTGTAATCCTGCGCGTCCGCCCGCCGCGCGAGGGGCTCCAGGGGGTAGCGCAGCCGAATCTGCTCGCTGAGGCGCAGCCCCTCCGGCGCGCGTGGCTGCTCCAGCCCAGCGCGCTTCAACAGCTTGTTGAAGGTGACCGGCACGTAGAGCGGCAGCGCGCGGGACGCGACCAGGACGGGGGGAAAGCGGTAGAAGCGGGCCAGGCCGTAGGCGGCCCGCTCGCCCAGGCCCAGCGCCAAGAGCAGCCCCGCCGCAAGCGCCAACCAGCGGGCGCGACCTCGCAAGGGGTGCGAGGCGGCGAGCCTGTGGGCCAGCAAGGCCAGGAGCCCCTGCGTCGTGACCAGCCCCGCGCCGATCGCGGCCAAGGTCAGCCAGGTGCTGTTGTTCCCGCCCGTCGCCCGCAGGCCGCCAGGCGTCGTGATCACGTTCAGCACGAACCCGTTCACGTGGAACCCGAACACGTGGTGCAGGTAGGCGTCGAGGTAGATCCCGAACTGCAGCGCGCCCGCCCCGCCGATCGCGAGCGCCCCGAGCAGCCAGCCACCGGCGCGGCCCAGGCGGGACGCGAGCCAGGCGCCTAGCCCCAGCGCCGCCGCCAGGGGGAGCAGGTAGGTGCAGCCGTAGGTGAGGAACACGGCCCCGAGGAACATCGCGCCGGCGGTCTCGATCTCGCCCACGTCGCGCAGGAGGAGCCCCATGGTGGCCAGGAGCGCGGGATAGGTCAGCAGCAGGTAGTAGCCGAGCCAGCGCGTCTGAGGGGCGCGCGTTTCCTGGACCACCTCTTCACGGGTGAGGGCAGCTTGCATGACGCGAAGCTAGTCACGCCGACCTCGAGATCAGCATGAGGTCTTCATGAGAGCGCTCTCCTGCTGCCCCGCTGAGCCGACAGCCCCGGCACCTAGAGCGGAACCAGCTCCGACTCGACCCGCTCGCCGAGGACGTGCAGGGTCCAGCTCGGCTCGATGTCCACCCAGCCGCCGGTCCGGCCCTGGCAGTAGACGGGGACCTCGCTCACGCGCTCGGTGTCGAAGGCCGGCGGCTGGCCGGCTGGCCAGGCGTGAATGTGCCCGCAGAGGTAGAGCGCTGGGCGCGGGCTCAAGCGCTCCAGCAAGCCCTCGAGCTCGGCGAAGCCCGGGTCGACGAAGGCCGTGCCGCGCAGGAGCGCGGTCGCGGCGCGGGACTGGGGGAGGGGGAAGTGGTGACCCGCGACGACCAGGCGCCTGGGCGCGGCGGCGTGGATCGCCTCGAGGGTGGGCTCGCTCAGGGTGGCGTCGAGGTCGCCGCGCCAGGAGCCGAGGAGGTCGAAGCGGTGGGTGCGGATCACGGTGTCCAGGAGCAGCAGCGTCCACTCGGAGTCGAGGGGCTTGAGCGCAGGCAGCGTGGGCTCGGCGACGCGGGTCCCCATCAGCTCGCCGAAGAGCTCGTCGAAGGTCGCGCGGGTGCGCGTGAGGCTGGGCAGTCCGCCCAGCAGGCTGCGGACGAGGTGGGGCGCCGAGTGACGGTAGAGGTCGTGGTTGCCTGGCAAGACCGTCGCGCGCGCGGGGTCCCACCAGCCGGTCTCGCGCAGGAGCTCGGCGACCTCGCTCAAGTGGCCGCGGTCGGCGTAGTCGACGAGGTCACCTGCGAGCAGGAGGTGGTCGGCGCCGCGGGCTCGTGCCCCCTCGAGCGCGCGCAGGAAGAGGTCCCGCCGCTGGGGGGTGCCGTCGTAGTGATGGTCGGAGAGGTGAGCGAGCTTCACGGATCGCCGAGGATCGGGCCTGGGCGAAGGCAGGGCAAGCTCGCCCGAGGCAGCTGACGCTCAGGGCTGGAGGAAGTCTCGCTCGCGAGCCCCGAGCCAGTCGGGGAGCGGGTGGGCGAACACGTTCACCGCCTGGTCCTCGCGCCCCTTTGGCCAGCGCCGGCCCAGATAGAGGCCGATGCAGCGCCAGCGCCCCTCGATCTTCACGTAGACCCCGCGCCCGGAGTCGCCGGGTCCTAGCCGGCGCAGGGGGACGCAGGCCGCGCTCAGGCCGGGGACGCGCAGCTCGACGATGGCCTCGCGTCCGCGCATGGCGGGCAGCTCGTGGCGCACGAGCGGCTCGCCTGCGTGCGGCTCACCCGCGGCGACGCGGGCCGTGGTCGCTACGCGCTCGCCGCCGAGGGGCACGCCGTGGCCGCGGTCGAAGCTGAGGTCCGCCGGGTCGCTGGGCAAGGGAGCGACCGCGCCGCAGCCGGTCAGCGAGACCAGGAGGCTGAGCGAGGCGGCGAGCGAAGTCAGGCTGGGGTTGGGGCTCATGGCGCCCTCCTAGGGAGTCCAGCTCGGGTGAGGGGGAGCGAACACGCCGATCGCGGCGCTCCGCTGCGAGTCGCCCAGGTAGATCCCGACGCAGACCCAGCGCCCGCCCTCGCGGATGTAGACCCCGCGGCCGGCGTCGTCGGCGCCCAGGCGCTGCCACTCGGCGGGGCGCGGCGAGTAGCCCGGCACCTCGACCTCGACCACCGCGTCGCGCCAGGGGAGGGTCGGCAAGGGCACGCTGCTGACCGTCTGCCCGCTGCGCCAGGTGCGGCCGTCGCGCACCTCCAAGCGCCCTGCGCGGCTGGTCACGTGCTCGACGGTCGCCACTCGGCCTGGCCCCAGCGCGACGCAGTGACCGTAGTCGGCCGAGCGGGCCGCCAGGGTCGCGTCCGAGCTGGCGCAGCCGCAAGGGAGCAGGCCCGCCACGGCCAACAAGAGCGCGGGGAGCTGCCGGCTCGTCCTCGTCGTGCGTGCGCTCGTCATAGTGACCTCCATGACCAGCGCTCAGGCACAGCGCGGGCCCGAGCTCAACTCCTTGATCTGCATGCAGAGCGGGGCTCGCGCGGGTCCTGCCCCAGGGGCGCGCGCGCCTCTGGAGGGGCGGGGGCGAAGCCAAGAGGGGCGGAGACACCGCGCCAGGGGTGGCCGACGCGGGTGCTAGCGCCCCGCCTCGAACGCAGCAGCGCGAGTTGCGCTGTGGCCGCCCTCTTGCACTGGGACTTCGCACCAGGAGAGACAGACATGTCGAACACCGCTGCATTCTCACGCCGCCAAGTCACCCGGCCGCGCCGCTCCTTCAGCGAAGACGAGCTCCTGCGCCAGTTCCTCGACCAGGCGCCGCGAGACCTCTCCCCCGCCGCCCGCGTCGCTCGGGCCCGCCTCGTCGCCGCCGGCCTCCTCGTCGCCGGCCTCGCCTTCCAGTGGTGGTTCCTCGGCCTGATCGCCTAGCCCGCCACTCCAACCTGGGGGGCGCGTAGGTCCGCGAGTGCACTCGCGTTCGTGACTTCGCGCCCCCGCTCCTTCCACCCTTCTTTCCACCCCCTCTCCGCTGGTCGCCTGGCGCCTCCTCCCCCCAGAGGCGCCAGGCGACTGTATTTCTGGGGGGCGAGCCCCCCAGCCCCCCACTTTGGGTTCCGCTAAACGGGGGCAGAGCGCAGGGGGAGGGTCGGCGGGAGCGCCTTGATCATTCGGGCGCTCTACTCCCCTTATTCGCTCGAGGTGGGCGAGTGAGAGCGCCTGTCCCCTGCGGCTTGTTCGGACGTGAGCGATCCGATCCCGAGTGCACTTCCCGCGACGAGGGGAGTAGGGCACCTGGTGAGCGCGCCTGGGCGGGACGAGTCCGGCGCGACGAGAGCTGACCTCCGTGGTTATCGAGTCGATTCGTGGGATTGAGCCGCTCGCAGGGCAGCGAGCCTTCACCCTGAGGCCATGCGATCTCGCCGACTCGTCCTGACGCTCCTCGCCGCGGCCGCGCTGGCGCAGGGGGGCTGCGCCACCGCGCTCGGGCTGACCTGCTCCCGCAGGCCCTACGGGGCGACGCGGGTCAGCGTCGCCATGGTCGCTCACGACCTGGGGATCCGGCGGCTCGGCGAGGGCAGCAGCAACATTGGGGTGATCCTGCTCTTCGAGCTGCCGCTGACCCTCGGCGTCGACACGGCGCTGCTGCCAGTGATGCTCGCGCTGCACCCGAGCTGGCGCTGCTCCGGCTGTGGGCCGGTCCGCTGCGAGGGGGAGGAAGAAGAGGCGCCAACCGACGGGTGACTAGCGCAGCCGGAGGGGGCGCGGCGCGCGCGCGCGGGCCAGCGCCAGCAGCTCGTCGCTGGCGTTTGCGCGTCGCGCGAGAGGGCCGGCGCCGAAGGTCGTCGAGCTGAGCTGGACGGCGATCGGCCGCCCGCTCCACAGCTCGCGGCCGTGGAGGAGGCCGACCAGGCCGCCCTGCGCGTCGAACACCGGCGAGCCCGAGTCGCCGCGGCGCAGCTCGGCCGAGCCCCAGGGCATTCGCCCGCGCGGGGTGTGAATCCAGGCCGGGCCGCCCTGACCGAGCTGGGCGCAGCGGGCCGCGGCGAAGCCGCTGAAGCCGAGGGTGCTCTGCTCGAGCTCCAGCTCGACCAGGGCCTCAGGCGCGCAGGGGAAGCGGCGCACGACCCGGGCCTCGGTCCACTCGAGGCCCGCGCCGACGCGGACCCGCCGCGCCGAGCCGACCACGTGCTGGACGGTCATGACGCGATTGGGGCCGAGGATCGCGCCTCGCCCGCGCTTGCCCTGCGCTCGCACGGCGACGGAAGGGTCGCGCTGGAGGCCCTCGAGGAAGGCGCAACCCGAGGTCGAGGCCAAGAGGATCAAGGCGATCAGGCTCGAGCGAACAGGGGTCTGCGAGTGCATGGCGCACCTCCTCGCGCGGAGGAGGTGCACTGCTCGTTCCGAAGCCGATGCCGCCGAGGCCGCTCGAGTTGCGGCGCCGGCAGGGGCGGGCGGGCCCCGGCCCCTGGGCAGGAGCGAGGTCGAGGGTGGCGAGCGCGCCCCGCTCTGCTGACGCCGCCAGGCCTTGGGCTTGGCACGGGGCTTGTTCAAGGGGCTCGCGGAGGAGGGTCCATGGATCCCGTCCTGCTCCTCGCCCCCCGCGTGCTCACCGTGGACTGCTCG
>CALDQK010000538.1 GCA_937911525.1 uncultured bacterium | reverse complement strand
CCGCTCTCGCTCAGCCAAGGCGTCGCGGCGCCCGCGAGCCACGCCCAGGTCACCCCCGCCTGGGACGCCCTCGATCGCCGCCTGGCCAGCCTGGAGCGGGAGGGGGACGCGGCGACCCTGAGCCAGACCCTGGCGGACTTCGTGGCTGGGGCGAGCCCCGCGGACCGAGCCGCGGCCCTGATCGCCTGGGGGAGGAGCGAGGAGCGCTCGCGGACCGCCTCCCCCGAGCGCGCGCGGGAGCGCTACCGCGCGGCGGCCCGCCTCGGCCCGCTCCTCGACGCCCAGGGCCTCCGGCTGGACTGGGTGGCCCGCTACCTGGCCGCCCGGACGCTCCCGCCCGGCGAGCGCGCCGAGCCCCTGCTCTCGCTCCTGACCGAGCTGAGCGAACGCTACCGCGGGCCCAGCGATCCGTCCGCGGGCGTGCTCTGGACGCGCGTCCGTCGCCTCCTGAGCCGGGACGGCCTGGCCCCTGCCTCGGAGTCCCGCCTGGAGCGCATCCTGGCTGAGGACCGGGCGCGAGACCTCGGCCGTCGCTGGCGCTGCGGCCGCGGGGTGGCGGGGGTCGACTCCTGGGTCGCCGCCCAAAGGGCGCCGGCCCAACGGGCCTTCGCCCTCCCCGCGGACCCCAGCCGCGCGGCGCCCCCTTGGGGCGAGGCGGTGGTGATCGTCGCGGCCGACCTCGAGGGGGCCGCGGCCGCTCCGCGGGGCGCGCTCCTCACCCAGGCGCTCGCGCGCCCCGAACCCCAGGGCTACGCCGAGCTGGGCTTCGAGCTCCAGGCCTTGCTGCCAGGGCTCGCCCCGCTCGAGGGCGCGCCGATCGTGGCCCGCCACCGCCTGTCCGGCGCCTTCACGGGCGCCGAGCTGCTGGTGCGCGGGACCGAGCGCGAGGCCTTCCTCGCCGCCGAGTCCCAGCGGGTCCGCACGACCCTCGGCCTGGTCGGCGGGACGCTCTTGCTGCTCCTGCTCGGCAGCGGACTGCTCGTGCGCTCGGTCCGGCGCGACGCGCAGAGCG
The DNA here is from genome assembly GCA_937911525.1 of uncultured bacterium. Taxonomy (GTDB): domain Bacteria; phylum Planctomycetota; class J058; order J058; family J058; genus NORP233. Next base: position 13,783 of record CALDQK010000538.1, on the reverse strand, counting down.
CGCGCGACCAGCGCAACTTCGTCTCGGCCGTGACCCACGAGCTCAAGACGCCCCTGGCCTCGATCCGGCTCCTGAGCGAGCTGCTGGCCGAGGGCGGGCTGGACGAGGAGCAGACGCGCGAGTTCGCCAACCGCATGGTCGGCGAGACCGAGCGGCTGGACGCCATGGTCCGGGGGGTCCTGGAGCTGGCGCGGGCCGAGCGAGGGGTCGACCCCAGCGAGCGCGAGCGCCTCGCGCCCGCTGACCTGGCCGCCGAAGCGCTCGAGCGCATGGGCCCGGTGGCCGAGGAGGCCGGGGCCGACCTGACGCTCAGCCGAGCGGAGCGCCTGCCGGCCCTGGTCGGGGACCGGGGCGGGATCGTCGGGGTCCTGGTCAACCTGATCGACAACGCGATCAAGTACGGCGACCTGAGCGAGCCCGTCGAGCTGCGGGTGGACGCCGAGGACGAGCGGGTCCGCTTCCACCTGCTCGACCGCGGGCCGGGCGTCCCCGCCGCGGCCCGCGAGCGGATCTTCGAGGCCTTCTGGCGCGCCGCCGACGAGCTGACGCGCGAGCGCCCCGGCGTCGGCCTCGGGCTGGCGCTGGGCCGCGCGGTCGCCGAGGCTCACGGCGGCGAGCTGCGCTACGCGCCGCGCGCCGGGGGCGGGAGCGAGTTCGTGCTCGAGCTGCCCGCCGAGGACGCCTGAGCGGATGGAGCCGACGTGAGCGCGCGGGTGCTGGTCGTGGAGGACGAGGAGACCCTGGCCCTGGGGCTCGAGTTCGCGCTGGGCAAGGAGGGCTACCGGGTCGAGGTCGTCCGCGACGGAGAGGCCGCCCTGGACGCGATCCGCGCCCAGGCGCCCGACCTGGTCCTGCTCGACCTCATGATCCCCAAGCGCTCGGGCTTCGAGGTCCTCGAGACCCTGCGCGGCGAGGGACACCGCTTCCCGGTCCTGATCCTGACCGCCCTCGAGGCCGAGACCGACAAGGTGCGCGGCCTCGACCTGGGCGCCGACGACTACGTGGTCAAGCCCTTCGGCCTGGCCGAGCTCAAGGCCCGCGTCCGCGCTCACCTGCGCCGCGTCGGCGACCACGAGGAAGCGAGCACCGCTGAGGCCTTCGCGCTCGGCCCCCGGCGCGTCGACCTCAAGGCGCTGCGGGTCGAAGGCGAAGGCCGGAGCTGGGAGCTGAGCGTGCGCGAAGCCGACATGCTGCGCCTGCTCTATCGGCTGCGCGGCACGCCGGTCAGCCGCAACGAGTTCCTCGATCAGGTGTGGGGCATGGACCGCTTCCCCAGCACCCGCACCGTGGACCAGCACGTCGCCAAGCTGCGCAAGAAGATCGAGCCCGAGCCCAAGAAGCCGCGCTTCCTGGTCACCGTCCACGGCCTGGGCTATCGGCTCGAGCTCTGAGTCCGGAACGCAGAGCGCCGGCGCCCAGGGGCGCCGGCGCTGCGAGAGGCACGGGTTGGAGCCCTACTTGATCAGGGCCTTGCCCGAGCCCTTGCCCTCGTATTGGGTCGAGGCGGCCTTGACGCCGTCCTCGACCGAGATCCGGGGCAGGTAGACGTCGATCTTGGGCCACTTGACCGAGCCCGCGTCGAGGGGCAGGCCGAGCATCGAGCGCAGCGAGTTGGCGTCGCTGTTCTTGGCCTTGATCCCGGCCTCGGCCTTCTCGCGGTCGACCACCACGCGCGAGCCGTAGACCTTGGCCCACTCGGCGCTCACGGGGATCTTGATCTTCTTCGAGAAGTTGCCGTCGCTGTCCTCATGGACCAGCTCGGCCTCGTCGATCATCTCCTCGATGTCCATCTTCATGTCGCCCTCGACGTAGTCGGCCTTGCGCGCGCCGGCCACGAGGTTGTTCATGAGCAGCACGTTCTTGGTCTTCTTGCCGTTGTTGAGCGCGTAAATGTCGCTGAAGGCGAACACGTTGTTCTTGATCGTGGCCTCGAGGTCGGTGTCCATGAACAGGCTGAAGCCCTGACTCATGCCGCTGTCAGCGCTGAAGAGCACCGTGTTGTTCTCGACCACGAACTTGGGCAGCTTGTCCTTCGCGCCGTGGAACTTGCTGCCGAGGAAGATCCCCGTGCCGCTGTGATTGATCACGGCGTTGTTGCGGATCGTGATCGTGCTCTGGCGGAAGCCCGAGACGGCCAGGGCACCCTGGTTCTGGTGGGTGTTCAGGATGATGCAGTTCTGAACGGTGACCTTCCACGGCGGGCCCTCGTCGAACTTGCCGCTCTTGTTGAGCCAGATCACGAGGCCGCCCAGGCTGGGGCTGGGGTTCTTGCCCGTCTTGGGGTCGGCCTTCAGCAGCAGCTTGGCCTGCTTGTCGGTCTGGTAGCGGTTGCGCGCGCCGTGGTCGATGATCAGGCCGTCGATCACGAACTCGCAGCCCTGGATGTTCTTGAAGTGCGACTTCATCAAGTCGATCTTCAGCGCCGGCTGCGGGGTGTAGTTCTGAGTCAGGTTGTTGCCCGAGAGGATCGTCTTGTGGGCGCCCCAGGGGTCGCGCTTGGAGAAGTCGTCCGAGTAGCCGCCGATGATCGAGACCGGCACGTCGATCGTGTTCGAGCCGTTCTCACCGCGCCCGAGGTAGGTCCCCTCGGCGATGTGGACCGTGTCGCCCGGCTGGAGCTTGCTGATGATGTTGCCGAGGTCCTTGGCCGGCTTCTTCTTGGTTGCCTTCTTGCCTCGTCCTCGATTGGCCGAGACGTAGTAGTCCTTGGCCAGGGCGGGCGAACAAAGCGTGACGGCGGACAGCGCCACCGCCAGGCTCAGACTGAGCTTGTGCACGATTGAGTTCCTTCCGTTGAGCGCGAAGAGTCTAGAAGTCCGAGAGGCCGCGCGCGAGGCGCTTTGGTCTTTCGTAAAGGCAGAACCTCAGCGCGGGCTCCTCCGCGACGCCACCCCTCCCGTTCCAATTCAGCCCTGAACGCGTAGCCCGATCACCAGCGCGCGCCCCTTGACCTCGAGCTCGCTCGCCTCGACGCCCACGGGGGCCGCCTCGCGCAGGTGGAGCGCCTCGGTCAGGGTCTCGCTACAGAGCGCCTCCCGGTGCGCCTCGGCGGCGGCCACGAGCTCCTCGTCGCCGCTGAGCCAGAGCTCGATCCGGTCGGTGTAGGCCAGGTCGCGCTGCTTGCGCAGGTCCTGGACGCGCCGCTGGACCTCGCGGTAGAGGCCCTCGGCGATCAGCTCCGGCGTCAGCTCAGTCGCGAGCACGATCACGCCGACCTTGCCGCTGCTGGCCGCGAAGCCCTCCTTCTCCTCGAGGACGACGTTGACCTCCTCCGGCGCCAGCTCGACGGCCTTGCCCTCCACGTCCAGGGTCACGCAGCCCTTGGCGCTCAGCTCGGCGAGCAGGTCCTCGCCCTTGGCCGCGAGCAGCAGCTTCTTGACCTTGGGCATGTCGCCGCGCAGCTTCTGGCCCAGCAGCTTGAAGTTCGGCTTGACCTTGTAGTTGACGAAGGCGTCGGCCTTGGCCGCGAACTCGAGCTCCTTGACGTTCAGCTCCTCGCGGATCTGCTCGGCGTGGGCCTCGAGCTCGGAGCGGAGGGACTCGTCGCTCAGGACCAGGGTCACGCTCTGGAGCGCCTGACGGACCGCCAGCTTGTGCGAAGCGCGCACCTGGAGCCCCAGGCTGACGACCTCGCGCACCGCCCCCATGACCTGGCTCAGGCGCTCGTCCACGTCGGCGAGCACCGGCGCGGGGTAGTCGGCCAGGTGGACCGAGGCCTCGGCGTCCGGCAGCGGGCGCCGGACGAGGTTCTGCCACAGGTCCTCGCTCGCGTAGGGGAGGAAGGGCGCGAGCAGCTTGGCCAGGGTCGTGAGGCAGGTGTAGAGCGTCCAGTGGGCGTCGAGCTTGTCCGGCCCGAGCCCCTTGGCCCAGAAGCGGGCCCGGCAGCGGCGCACGTACCAGTTGCTCAGCCCGTCGGTGAAGTCGGTCAGGACCTGGGCCGCCTCGTAGATGCGGAAGTCGTCCAGGAAGCCGACGACCGCCTGGTTGGTCAGCGCCAGCTCCGAGAGGATCCAGCGGTCGAGCTCGGCCCGCTCGCTGGTCGGTCGCTGCCCCGCCTGGCAGGCCGCGTCGCTGGGGTCGAACCCGTCGATGTTGGCGTATTCGGCGAAGAACTTGAGCACGTTGCGCAGCTTGAAGGGCAGCTCGCGCTGGGTCTGGCGCACGGCCGTCAGCGAGTGGCGGGTCGAGTTCCAGGGCGGGTTGCTCGCGTAGAAGAACCAGCGGAAGGCGTCCGCGCCCGGGGCGGGCGAGGTCGGGTCCTCGAGCCACAGGACGTGCTCGCCGGGCAGGCTGGGCACCTCCTTGGGCATGGTCTTCGTGCCCTTGGGCGCGCTGCTGACGCCAAAGGACTCGCGGTCCGCGGCGTTGACGAGCGCGTGGCGCCGAGCCACGCCCTTGGTCGGGACGACCTTCAGGGTCCGACCCTGGGCCTCGCTCCGGTCGCCTCGATAGACGAGCAGCTGGGTGCTCTTGCCCTTGAGGTCGAGCCCCTCGTAGTCCTCGGGCGCCACGAAGAGGGTCCCCTCGGGCGGGTCCTTGAGCTTGCCCTCGGCGTCGACGACCGCCATCTGGATCCGGACGTGGTCCAGGATCACCTCGGGCGGGGTGTAGTTGCCCTTGCTCTTGGACTCCTTCTTGCCCTGCGAGTCGCACACGTGCCCGAGCACGATGCAGGTCTTGTAGGGGTGCGGCGCGGCCTGCTCCTCGAAGAGCAGGGTCGAGACCATGAGCAGGGTGTAGAACCAGCCGCGGGTCTGGTCGATCGCCTCGGAGATGAAGTCGGCGGGGAAGTAGCGCGCGAACTCTTCCTGGCCCTGGTGCGGGTAGCCCCACTGGGCGAAGGGCATCGAGCCCGAGTCGAACCAGCAGTCGATGACCTCGGAGACGCGCCGATAGACGCCCTCCTCGCCCTCCTTGGTCCAGGTGACTGCGTCGATGTAGGGCTTGTGGACCTTGAGGTGCGGCGAGAGCTCGGGGTCGCTCGCGCGCTGCTGCTCGAAGGCGTCGAAGGCGTTGGGGTTGCGCGCCAGGATGTCGGCCACCGAGCTGGGCACGTCGAGCGCGCCGGTCACGTCGTTGCGCCACACGGGCAGGGGGGTGCCCCAGAAGCGCTCGCGGCTGAGCGCCCAGTCCACGTTGTTGCGCAGGAAGTCGCCGAAGCGCCCGTCGCGGATGTGCTCGGGCAGCCAGTTGATCTGGGCGTTGTTGTCGATCGCGCGCTGGATCTCGCGCGTGGTGCGGATGTACCAGGCCGGCCGCGCGATGTAGATCAGCGGGTCGTCGGGGCTGCGCGGGCAGAAGGGGTACTTGTGCTTGTACTGCTCGAGGTGAAGCAGCTTGCCCCGCTCCTTGAGGTCGCGGACCAGCACCTTGTCGGCGTCCTTGACCCACATGTTGGCCACGAGCTCGGGGGCCTGCTCGGGGTCGTACTTGCCGTTGGCCATGACCGGGCAGATCAGCGGCAGCTCGGGCTGGCCGGCGTCGCGCCGCTCGCGGTTCTCCAGCTGGAGCACCTTGAAGTCGTCCTCACCGAAGGCCGGCGCGCAGTGGACGATCCCGGTGCCCGCGTCGAGCGAGACGAAGTCCGCCGCCACGACGCGCCAGTAGTCGGCCTCGAGGTCCTTGAACCAGTCGAAGGGCGGCACGTAGCGCAGGCCGACCAGCTCGCTGCCCTTGACCGTCTTGACCAGCTCGAGCTCACGCTTGAGCTTCTTGGCCAGGCCCTCGACCAGCTCGGCCGCCACGACGAGGGTCGTCTCGCCGTCCTGGACGTAGGCGTAGTCGTACTTGGCGTTGACCGCCGCGTAGGTGTTGCTGGGCAGGGTCCAGGGCGTCGTGGTCCAGGCCACCAGCTCGGTGCCGGGGTCGTCCACGAGCGGGAAGCGAGCGAAGACCGAGGGGTCCTGGACCTCCTTGTAGCCCTCGTTGACCTCGGCCTGGCTGAGGGCGGTCCCGCCCTGCGCCCACCAGGCGATCACCTTGTAGCCCTCGTAGAGCAGGCCCTTCTCGTAGAGCTTGCTCAGGGCCCACCACACGCTCTCGACGTAGCTCTGGTGGTAGGTCACGTAGGGGTCGTCGAGGTCGACCCAGAACGCGAGCTGGTTGGTGTTGCGCTCCCACTCCTTGGTGTATTTGAAGACGCTCTCGAGGCACTTGCGCACGAAGGGCTCGACGCCGTAGTCGCGGATCGCGTCCTTGCCGCGGATCCCGAGCTCCTTCTCGACCTCGATCTCGACCGGCAGCCCGTGGGTGTCCCAGCCCGCCTTCCGCGGCACGTGGAAGCCCTGCATCGTGCGGTAGCGCGGGATCACGTCCTTGATCACGCGGGTCAGGACGTGGCCGTTGTGGGGCAGGCCGTTGGCGGTGGGGGGCCCCTCGTAGAACACGAAGGGCGGCGCGTCCTTACGGAGCTCCTTCTGGCGGGCGTAGATCGACTCCTCGCTCCAGAAGGCGCGAATGCGCTCCTCTAGCTGGGGGAAGGAGACGATCGCGTCGACCTGCTCGAAGGTGTCCTTGGCCATGGGTGGCTCCCGCTGGGGTCCACGTGCTGAGAGGCCGTAGACCGCCAGTCCTGTCACGCTGTGGGCGAAGCGCGCGAGGGTAGCAGGAAGCGAGCGAGGTGGGAGCAGCGGGTGTCCCCCGCTAGCCGAGCAGGAGCACCCCCGCGATCCCGCACAGGGCGAGCGCGAAGAGGGGCAGATCCTCGGCGGGGACCCAGCCGGGCTGGGGCTCGGGGCGCGGGGGCGGCTCGGGGCGGGTTCGGCGGCGGCGCCTCGGCGCGGGCGGGCGGGCGTCGTGCGTGCGCTCGACCCGGGGGGCGACGACCCGGCGGGGCTCGGGAGCCTGGGTCGTGAAGGCGAAGCGGGTCCCGCCGCAGCCGTGGGTCACGCAGGCCCCGTGGAGCTGGGCGCAGGCCGTATGCACCCGGGTGTCGCAGTCCGTGCAGACCATCAGCCGGCGGCGGGGCTCCTCGCCCTCCTCCGGCGGGGGGGCGCCGGGAGGGTCGAGGTCGAGGCGGTCGCGGCAGTAGGGGCAGATCACGCGAGCACCTCCTCGGCGACGGGCGCGGGTTCAGCGAAGGGGGCGGGCTCCACCAGTGCGGGGTCCTCGAAGCGCGGGTCCGCCAGCAGGGCCTCGCTCTCCTCGCGCGCCAGGCGCTCGCGGCGGAGCCCGATCAGGGTGCCGAGCGGAATCCCGGCGAAGGAGGCGGCCACGAGCAGGAGGCCGGGCGAGACGCCGTCGGCGACCTTGCGGCCCAGGAGGCCTCCCCCCGCCACGAGCGCGACCCAGCGCGAGGCCTCCCCTCGGCGCCAGGCGGCGCCGCCGGCGAGCGAGGTCGCGAGCAGCAAGCCGCCGAGCGGCGCCCAGGCCGGGGGCCCGATCAGGGCTTGCAAGGCGACCGGGATCAAGGCCAGACCCTGCGCGACGCGGGGGGCGTGCTCGCCTGCGGGCAGGCGCCAGGCCAGGAGCAGCGCCGCCGCGCCGCCGAGGAGCGCGACCGGGACGAAGGCCTCGATCGGGTGGCGCGCGCCGACCTGGATCAGGATCAGGACCCCGAGCGAGGCCAGGGCCACGGCGGCCGGACGGTCGGCCCGCCGCCAGAGGGCGGTCATGAGCGCGCAGGCGGAGACGACGCTCAGGTAGAGCAGGGCCTCCTTGCCGCTGCTCACGAAGCGGAGGGGCGCGAAGGCGGCGACCCAGGCCAGGGCGCGCGCCCCGGGGCGCCAGATCCGGCGGTCGATCAGGGGCACCGCCAGGGCGGCCAGCACGAAGAGCCCCACCACCGCGGCGGCGTGGCTGAGCGGCCTGTAGGTCCCCAGCAGCCAGCCCGAGCTGCTGAGCAGGGCCAGGGCCAGCGCGCCGGCCGGCGCGTAGCGAGCCAGCCAAGGGGTGCGCCCGCCCCAGGCGCGGATCAGGTGGCTCGCGATCGCGACGCCGCCGAGGGCGAGCGGGATCAGGGCGGCGGGGGTCGGCCAGCCGCCCGAGACCCAGAGCGCGTTCAGGAGCAGGAGCGTCAGGCCGGCGGCCGTGATCGGCCGCCACACCAGCGCGAAGCGGCGCGAACGGAGCGGTCCCTCGGCGCCGAGGCCCTCGGGGCCGCAGGCCAGGGGGGCGATCAGGAGCGCGAGGGTCCACCAGGCGCCGAGCTGGATCAGCCGCGAGGTGGCGTGCGTGATCCCGGCCCCGGTCTCGGCGGCGAGGCGCTCGGCCAGCAGGGGCAGCGCCACCGCGCCCAGGCAGAACAAGACCGCGTCCAGGGTCCGCTCCCAGCGCAGCCAGTCCAGCCGCAGCTGGCGCTGGACCGCGGCCGTCTTGCCGAGCATCAGGACCGCGATCGCGGCGCCGAGCCCGATCGCCGCGCCCAGGCGGCCCTCACCGGCGAGGCGGATCGCGAGGAAGGGCGCCGCGAAGCGGAACACGGCCAGGATGATCAGGATCGAGGTCGTCTCGTAGGCGACCTTGCGCGGCCAGAGGACGGCGAGGGCCACGCCCAGGAGGAGCAGCTCGTAGGCCTGCAGCACGCCGCTCGCGCCGAGGATCCCGCTGGCGGCGTCCGAGACGCTGCTCTCACCGGCCAGCATTCTCAGGCCGGCCAGCAGGGCCAGGGCCGTGAGCGGGAAGGTGGGGTTGTAGTCGAAGGTGGTCCGCAGCCACCGACTCAGAAAGGACCCCTGCGCTCGTTCCATTGCTCCCCCGGGTTCCCAGTGCAGGCGGGGATACCCGCGGGTCGGGCCTGGGTTCACTGGTGGGAGCACAGGACTTGGGGCAGATTGAGCGACTGGAGGATCCATGCGACTCGCCCTGCTCCTGGCCCTGAGCTTGCTGCTCACGGCCCCCGCCCGCGCCGACGAGTGGACCGAGGCCCTGATCGCGGACCTCGTCGAGCGCAAGGCCAAGACCGCCCTGGCCAAGTACGAGGCGGTGATCGCGGCCAAGCACCGGCAGGCGAAGGACGCCTCGCTGCGGCGCATGTTCCTGCTCGCGCGCCGGGGCGACACCAAGGGCCTGGCGGCGGAGGCCACGCGCTTCCTCGCCACCTGGCCCGACGTCCCCGCCAAGCGCTTCGTGAGCGGGATCGAGAACAAGCCCGCGGTCTACGTCCGCCAGGTGGGCGGCGACCTGAAGCGGCGGCTCAAGACCCAGCGCGTGACGCTGAACTTCGCCGGGACCCCGCTCGCAGACGCGCTCGGCTTCCTCCAGGACGTGAGCGGGATCGGCTTCCTGGCGCTGCCCGACGTCGAGGGGAGCAAACCGGTCACGGCCCAGCTCCAGGACGTCAGCCTCGCGAGCGCCCTCGAGCAGCTGCTGGCGGTCGACGGGGACCTCGAGTGCAAGCCCTTCGCCGGCCTGATCGTGATCGGCAAGGACCTCGCCGCGCTGCGCCTGCACCGCTGGACCAAGGCCGAGGTCGAGGCCGACCCCTCGGGCGCGCTCCTGATCGCCTCGCGCCGGGTGACGCTCAACTTCCCCGGGACGCCGCTGAGCGAGGTCGTCCAGTTCCTGGGCGACATCACTGGGCTCAAGGTCCGCCTCGACGACGAGGTGGCGAAGTCCGACCCCGACGTCCGCCTGCGTGTACGTCAGGTGACCCTCGAGGCCGCCTTGGCCCTCTGCCTGCGCCCCCATGGCCTGGAGTTCAGCCTGGACGCCCAGGGTGTGCGGATTCGTAAGAGCCCTTAGGGCCCCTCGGGGTGGGCCTAGCACCTGCCGCCGCGCGCGTTATGGTGGGCGCCCTTCAAGGAGGCCTAGCCGTGACCACCGCGACCTTCTCGCTTCAGCAGCACGGGATCGACGTCGAGGACGTGATCCGCAACCCCTCGGTCTCGTATCTCTACGAGGCCGCGCTCCGCTACGAGGAGGGCTCGGCGATCAGCGCCACCGGCGCCCTGATCGCGATGTCGGGCGAGAAGACCGGCCGCAGCCCCGCCGACAAGCGGATCGTGGACGAGCCGGGCAGCTCGGACGACGTGTGGTGGGGTCCGGTCAACTTCAAGCTCGAGCAGCGCGTGTTCGAGATCAATCGCGAGCGCGCGATCGACTACCTCAACACCCGCAAGCGCCTCTACTGCATCGACGCCTTCGCCGGCTGGGACCCCAAGTATCAGATCAAGGTGCGGATCATCTGCGCCCGCGCCTACCACGCGCTCTTCATGCACAACATGCTGATCCGGCCCACCGCCGAGCAGCTCGAGACCTTCGGCGAGCCGGACTACGTGATCTTCAACGCGGGCCGCTTCCCCGCCAATCACCACACCGAGGGCATGACCTCCAAGACGAGCGTCAACCTGCACTTCGGCGCCAAGGAGATGGTGATCCTGGGCACCGAGTACGCCGGTGAGATGAAGAAGGGCGTGTTCACGGTCATGAACTACCTGATGCCCAAGACCGGCGTGCTCTCGATGCACTGCTCGGTCACCGAGGCCAAGGACGGCTCGAGCGACAACAGCTCGATCCTGTTCGGCCTCTCGGGCACGGGCAAGACGACCCTCTCGGCCGACCCCAAGCGGGCCCTGATCGGCGACGACGAGCACTGCTGGACCGACGACGGGCTGTTCAACATCGAGGGCGGCTGCTACGCCAAGATGATCGACCTCTCGGCCGAGCAGGAGCCCGATATCTACCAGGCGATCCGCTACGGCGCGGTGCTGGAGAACGTCGTCTACGACGAGCGCTCGCGCGAGGTCGACTACCACTCGACCGAGATCACGACCAACACCCGCGGCTCCTACCCGATCGAGTACATCCAGCAGGCCAAGATCCCCTGCGTGGCGGGTCACCCGCGCAACGTGATCTTCCTCACCTGCGACGCCTTCGGCGTGCTCCCTCCCGTGAGCAAGCTCACGCCCGAGCAGGCGATGTACCACTTCATCAGCGGCTACACGGCCAAGGTCGCCGGCACCGAGATGGGCGTCACCGACCCCGAGGCGACCTTCTCGCCCTGCTTCGGCGGGCCCTTCATGGTCTGGCACCCGGTCAAGTACGCCGAGCTGCTGGCCGAGAAGTGCCAGCAGCACGACACCACGACCTGGCTGGTCAACACCGGCTGGTCGGGCGGCGGCTTCGGCGTCGGCAAGCGGATGAGCCTCAAGTACACGCGCGCGATCGTGGACGCGATCCACGAGGGCACCCTGCGCGAGGTCGACACGGTGGTCGACCCCGTGTTCGGCCTGGCGATCCCCACCGAGTGCCCGGGTGTGCCGAGCGAGATCCTCCAGCCCAAGAACACCTGGCAGGACGGCGCGGCCTACGACGCCAAGGCCAAGCAGCTGGCCGAGCTCTTCCGCAAGAACTTCAAGACCTACGAGGACGGCTGCCCGCCCGAGGTGCTGAAGGGCGGGCCCCTGGGCTAGCTCTCGCTGTCGGGGCCCGCGCCCCGACAGGGTCTCGGCTGCAAATTCGAACCGGGAATCAAAGAGGAGCTGTCGCCAACAGCGACAGCTCCCTCTGCTTCGGTCTTGAACGGAGAAAACTGAAAACTCGAAGGAGAGCACTCACCGCGCTTTCTAGTTTTCCAGTTTTCTCCGTTCCTATCCTCAGCTCCGGCTCAGCTGTGAGACGCTCGCGCCCCGCGAGCGCCGCACCCGAGTCCACGACCGAGATCTCAGGGCGTGGGTCCGGCGCAGCGACAGCCATTCCTGATTCCTAACTCAGATTCGAATTCAAACGAACTTGATCCGCCAGCTCCTCCTCCTGATGCGCGCCCCGCTGGCTGCCAGCGCGGTCAGCAACCTCCTGCTCGGCGTTGGCCTGAGCTGGCGCAGCGGGGCCCCCACGGGCGTCGAGGTGGGCGCGATCGCGCTCCTGGCCCTGGCGACCTGCTGCCTCTATTGGGCGGGGATGGTCCTCAACGACGTGTTCGACGTCGAGCGGGATCGCGAGCTCTACCCCCAGCGCGCGCTGCCCTCCGGGCGCGTGCCCTTCCGCCTCGCGGCGGGGCTGGGCGCCGGGCTGGTCCTGGGCGGGCTGGCCCTGGCGGGAGGCGCGGCGGCCCTGGCGACCGGCAGCCCGGTGCGCGGGCTCGTGGGCGCGACCGCGGTCGCGCTCTGCGTGCTGGGCTACGACGGCGGGCTGAAGCGGATCCGCCTCGTCGGCTCGATCGCCATGGGCTCGTGCCGCTTCACCAACGCGCTCCTGGGCGCCTACGCCCTCGGCCTGTGGAGCCCCAGCGGCGCCATCGACCCGACCCTCTTGCACGCCAGCCTGCTGGGCGTGTTCGTGACCTTCCTCACCTGGCTCTCGACCTACGAGGACGAGCGGGCCGGGACGCTGGCGGTCAGCTTCGGCTACCTCGGGCTGCTGGTCGCGCCGGTCACGCTGATCGCCTTCCCCCTCCTGGGTGAGGGCTGGCACCCGCTGGGGCTCCTGGGCGGCGTGGCGCTCTTCGCGGTGGTGCTGACCCAGCTGATCTCGACGATCCTCGAGGGCACCCGCGCCCGCGGTCAGGCCACCACGCGCGCGCTGCTGCAGGCGATCTGGCTGGTCGACCTGGGCAGCCTCCTGGCGCGAGGGCCGCTGCCCCTGCTCGGCGCCTGGGCGCTGCTCTTCGTGCTCGGCAAGGCCGGCGCCAAGCTCCTGTTCAAGCCGCCGCCCAAGCCCAGGGTCGAGGCGGACGCCAGCGGCGGCGAGACAAGCACGGCTTCACCTGGCACCATGGGAGGCGACGCGTCCGGGGAGGACGACGCAGGAGCCCCATGAGCGAGGACAGCAGCAGCGAGGTGAGCGACGAGGGCTCCGACGAGGACGAGCTCCTGCTGCCGCTCGCGCTCAGCCCCTACGCCCCGCCCGACCCCGAGCTCGAGCGACGGACCACGCTCCGGCTCCAGGGCATGTCCAACAACCAGCTCCGGCAGCGACGCGACCGGATCGACAAGCGCCTGTTCGAGCTGGGCTTCAGCCTCGGCGAGCCCGCGCTCGAGATCCCGAGCGTGCGCGGCACTGGGCTGGTCGACCTCGACCGGATCCTGCGCAAGCTCGATCGCCTGAGCGAGGCGCGCGAACAGGCCCGCATGGAGCGCGAGCTCGACGGCAAGGAGGAGGCCGGCCTGCTCTCCCGCTTCGACCTCTCCTGGCTCTCGGACGCCTTCCGCAACCGCGAGATCCGCGCCCGCCGTCAGCTCCTGATCTCGGAGCTGGGCCTGGCCCTCTGCGCCGCCGACCAGCAGGTCCTGGGCGAATACGCGCCGCACATCAAGCGCCTCCTGCAGCGCCACGTCAAGCGCGCGCAGCGAGTCGACGAGCTCTTCGTCGAGATGCGCCTCGTCGACGAAGAGCTCGAGCGCCGCGCCCGCGAGGGCCTCGACAGCGACCCGCCCAAGGAGATCGACCTCCTGCTGAGCAAGGCCCTCGACTCGGTCGACGAGGTCGGCTCCAAGGTCGGCGGGACCCTGGTGGACTTCGGCCGCAACGCCGCCAAGAACGCCGTGAGCGGCGGCGGCCAGGCCGCGCTGGCCCTGGCCAAGGGAGCCGCCCTCGGCGCGCTCTCGCTGGGCAAGCGCGGCGCGGGCGAGGAGCCCGTCGAGGACTCAGCCGAGGAGCCCGAGGCCGCCGACCCGCCCGCCAAGCCCAAGCTGCTCTCTCTCCTGCCGCGCCGGCCCGACCCTGCCACGGAGCCCGAGCCCGCGGCCGCGGACATTCCCCAGCTGATCCGCGACCTGGCTCGCCTGCGCGACGAGGGGATCCTCGACGAGTCGGAGTTCCGCGCCAAGAAGCGCGAGCTCCTCGACCGGCTCTAGACGCTATGGGCCGCCAAAAGGCGTCCGAGAGATCTGCCGATCTCTCGGGC
>CALDQK010000537.1 GCA_937911525.1 uncultured bacterium | reverse complement strand
GGCGGTGGTGTAGTTCTGGAGTGGGTCCACCCGCACGTCGCGCGGCTGGCCGCCCTCGAAGGTGAAGCGCTCCGCCGGCGCGGGGCAGAAGAGCGCCCGGGTGCCGAGGGGCTCGACGTAGAAGGTGTAGCGCTCGGTCTCGACCCGGCCGTTCTCGCGCTGGAAGATCGGATCGACGAAGCCGGCGCTGCCCTGGTTGTTGAGCCCGCGGATCAAGGGCTTGAGCCAGGGGGAAATGTTCCAGTTGCCGTGCCAGTAGAGGTCGAGCGCGCGACCCCGCCAATAGGGCTGCTCCTCCTCGCTCTGCGGCGCGCGCGGCACCTCGACCCGGAAGGCCACGCGGGGATTGAGTCGGATCCGGCCGATGTCGTCCAGCCCGACGCGTCCGCTGAAGCCGGAGAGGCGCTGCGCGGCCGAGGCCTTGCGCTGGGCCAGGAAGCGCGCGCCGAGGCGCGGGGTCAGCAGGAAGAAGGCGACCGTGACGCCCAGCACGGTGGCGGTGATCCCCCCCCAGGCCGCCAGCCGGCGCAGGAGCGGCGGACGGCCCGCGAACACCCGGTTGGGGGGCGCGGGCGGAGCTGGCTCGCGCGGGCCGATCAGGCGCGGGCCGGTCACGCCTGCCGCGTCCTGTCGGTGGTCGAGGGCGCCGCGGAAGCGCTGGTTGCGGAGGTGCAAGAACACCAGCTGCAAGCCGAGCGAGAGGAAGAGCAGGAGCGCGAAGGCCGGCTCGACGGCCTCCGACGCCGCCACCGCGGCGAGGACCACGCCCACGGCGGCCGTGGTCGCGCGCTCGCGGTCGCTGCGCGGGGCGACCAGGCGCACGCCCATGATCACGAACAGGAAGGCCGAGAGGCCCAGGGCCGCGCTCTGGTTGCGGTAGCCGATCGGCGCCGCGACGATCGCGCCCATCAGGGCCATCAAGCCTTCGACCCAGGCCGGCGCGCGGGCGTCGATCCGGCGCAGAGGGACCCACACCAGGACCGCCAGGGTCGGGAGCGCCATCAGGTAGGGCGCGGCGAAGGCGGTCGAGAGCAAGGCCCCGCTGACCACGTAGAGCAGCAGCAGCGTCCGCTCCTCGAGGCGCAGCAAGCGCGCGCCGTCGACCCGGCGGCTCACTCGCTCACCTCCGCGAGCGCGAGCTCGTCAGGGCTCGACTCGTCCGCGGGCTCGTCGACCGGCTCGTCCGCCGCGCCGACCACGAAGCGCTCGAGGGGGTTGCTGGAGAGGTCGAGCACGCGCGCGCGCGCCAGGGCCCCGTTGCGACGCCCGCCCCGGGTCGTGATCAGGAACAGGCGCCCGCGCGTCATGCTCGGCGCGCAGCGGCGCTGGAGCCGGAGCAGATCCGGGGCGGCCGCGGGCTCGGCCCGCGCCAGGCACTGGCGCACGCTCTGCAGGGCGCCGGGGCCGCGCTGGGGCTGGAGGTAGAGCGGCTTGCCCGCGCCGGCCACCCCCAGGGCCACGGGCTCGCCCTTGGCGATCAGGGCCGCCGCCAGGGAGGCCGCGAGGATCAGGGCCGCGTCGATCCGCGCCTGCTCGGGAGGCGCCTCGGCGGCGTTGAGGTCTTCGACCGGCGCTCCGGCGAGGTCGACCAGGATCAGCGACTCGTGGGGGGTCGTGCGCTCGAACTCCTTCACGACCAGGTCGCCGCGGCGGGCGGTCGAGCGCCAGTGGACGGCGCGCGGGTCGTCGCCCGGGCGGTGGTCGCGCAGCCCGCGCAGGGTGTCCCGCCGCTCCTCGCCGAGGGCCAGCCGGCGCGCCAGGGCCGCGGCTGGCTGGGCCTGAGCGCGCAGCACGCCGGGGCGCAGCCGTCCCAGGGGCGGCAGGACCAGCACCTCGCCGCGGAGCCGGATCACCCGCGAGCGCTCGAAGAGGCCGAAGGGACCGCGCGCGCCCAGTCGGACGCGGGGCAGGCGGTTCTTGCCGATCCGGGCGAAGGTGACCTGGGCCACGGCCTCGGCGCTCCCGCCGGCCAGCCCGAGGAAGCTGGCCCGCACGGGGCCGGTCGGGACGCGCCAGGCGGGGACCTGCTGCTCCTCGAGGCCGAAGGGGAACACGACCGCGCGCCCGCGCTCGCGCTGGACCCGGTAGCGGACCTCGCAGGGGCGCCCCGCGACGGCCGTGCGCGGCGCCTCGCGGCTGACGCTCAGGCCGCGCAGGGAGGTCGCCACGACCGCCAGGTTGATCAGGATCGCGCTCCCGATCATGCCGGTCACGGCGAAGAGCAGGTTCGTGCCGGTGTTGAGCGCGCAGAGCAGGAAGGCCAGCCAGAACACCATCGCCACGACCCCGGTGTAGGTCAGGCGCAGCCGGGTCGGGCCTTCCTTGTGCCGGCGGCGACCGCCGGAGTCCTTCGCGCTCTCGCTCAACTGGGCTGTCCCCTCCCCCGGGGCGCCTACCTTAGACCCTCGAGTCCGCCCTGGGTTCACGCTCCGCATGACCCGTGCCCACGCGGCAACTTGCGCGCTTGCGACGAGCCCCGGGTAGAGGCTTACCCATGTGGGTCGAGCCAGCCCTCTGGGCGCTCAGGTCGCGCGGGCCAGCTCGACGGCCGCCGCGACGAGGCCCTCGAGCTCGGCGGCCGGCTCGGGCAACCACAGGCCGTAGCCCGGCAGGCCGGACATCTTGGCCAGGACCGAGGTCAGGTCGAAGCTCACGCAGCCGTCGGGGTGGGTCCGCTTGCGCGGGCGCTTGCCGTTGATCAGGGCCGGCAAGAAGGCGGGGGCCACGCCGGCCCGCACGAGCGAGCGCATCGCGCCCGCGCTGCTGGCCGAGGCCACGGGGATCGGGTTCAGGCCGGCGTCGGCGAAGGCGCGGTCGCCCCAGCCGCGCGCGACGGTGCCGGGCGCGTAGACCACGACCTCGAGCTCGCTCAGCTGGCTCGGCTTGAGGGGCGGGCGCTTCTTGGCGAGGGGGTGCTTGGCGGGCACGAAGAGCTCCAGCCCGACCTGGCCCAGCTCGACGGTCTCGACACCGGGCGGGGCGTCGACGAGCAGGGCCACGACCAGGTCCAGCCGCCCTTCGTCGAGGGCCTTGGCCAGCTCGAGGGGCTCGAGCTCGTGCAGGAGCAGCTCGACCTGGGGGTGGCGCTCGCGGATCGCGGCCAGCCAAGGCGCGACCACGTCGGCGACGTAGAGCGGCTCGGTCCCGACCGAGAGCTCGCCCAGCTCGCCGCCGGCCACGCCGCGCAGGACCCCGGGCAGGCGCTCGAAGTAGGGGCGCACGAAGCGGAACAGGGAGCGCCCCGGCGGAGTCAGGACCATGCGCCGCTTGGGCCCCTTGACCAGGAGCTTGACCCCCAGCGCGCGCTCCAGCTTGCGGACCTGCTGGTGCAGGGCCGGCTCGGTGATCGGGTAGGGGAAGCGCTCGGCGGCGCGGGTGAAGCCCTCGTGGAGCGCGACGTGGAAGAAGCCCTCCAGCTGGTGGAGGCGCACTCCGATCGGCGCGTCTACGGGCGTGGGCTTCTCCTCCCCCATTAGGCGAAGACCAGGTTCATGAGCCGGTCGCGGTAGTCGTCGCTGAGCGGGTCGCGCGAGCCGAGGGCGTAGAACACGTGGACCATGGCCTCGCGGACCTTGGTCTTGAGCAGCTCCTTGTCGCGCTCACCCGCCGAGAGCAGCATCTCGAGGGCCTGCGGATAGTGGCCGCCGGCGGCCAGGGCGCAGCCGTAGGCGTAGCGTGCCTGGGCGTCCTCGGGCGCCTGCTCGTGGGCCGAGAGGCAGGCCTCGACGCTGCCGGCCGCCTCGCCCAGGCTGCGCAGCTGGATCAGGGCGCCGATCCGGTCGATCTCGTCGCGGTGGTCGTCGGAGCGCTTGGGGTCGATCGCGTCCAGGCAGGCCTGGGCCTGCTCGGCCTCGCCGCGGGCGAGGTGCAGCTCGGCCAGGGCCAGGTTGGCCGCGGGGTCCTTGGGGTCCTCGGCCAGGGTGGCGCGGTGGTGCTCCTCGGCGGCCGCCGGATCGCTCGGGACCTGGGGCCCCGCGTCGGCCGCGCCGCCGAACTCGGCGGGGGTGATCCGATCGAGGAGCGCCTTGAGCTCGGGCGCGGGGAGCACGCCCACGAAGTGCTCGGCCATCTTCTTCTTCACGAAGGCGACCACGAAGGGGATCGACTGGACGCCGAACTGGGCCGCGAGGTATTGGGCCTGGTCGACGTTGACCTTGGCGACCTTGAGCGCGCCGCCGCGGGCCTCGGCTTCGGCCTCGAGCAGGGGGGTCAGCATCTTGCAGGGCCCGCACCACTCGGCCCAGAAGTCGACCAGCACGACCGCCGATTCGCTCGCCTCGAGCACCTCCTGCTCGAAGTTGCGCTCGGTGACGTCGACCACGTAGGGAGAGTTGGCCATGGCGTTCCTCCAGGGGTGGGATCCCAAAAGGCGGGGTCCCTGCGGCGCGGGATCATAGCCCCCAGCCCTCCCCTCGCAGGGTGCCAGTGACTTCCCTCGCCAGGTGGGATAGGGTTGAAGGCGTGAGAGTCCTAGTCACGGGCGGCGCCGGATACGTCGGCAGCCACGTTGTTCGAGCCCTGCTGAAGGCGGGCCATACCCCCCTGGTCCTCGACGACCTCTCGACTGGCCACATCAGCCTGGTCGAGCGCAACGAGGGAGTCCCGCTCCTGGTGGGGGACGTCGGCGACGCCGACTTCCTCGACCAGGTCTTCGGCGGCCACGCCCTCGACGCGGTGGTCCACTGCGCCGGCAAGGCGGTGATCGCCGAGAGCGTGCGCAACCCCGAGCTCTACTTCGACACCAACACGGTCAAGGGCTTCAAGCTGCTCGAGGCCATGCGTCGGCACGCGGTGCACCGCCTCGTGTTCAGCTCGACCTGCGCGGTCTACGGCGTGCCCGACGAGCTGCCGATCACCGAGGACACGCCCTGCCAGCCGGTGAACCCCTACGGGGCGAGCAAGCTCGCCTTCGAGCAGATGAGCCACGCCTACGCGCGCGCCTACGGGTTCAAGGTCTTGGCCCTGCGCTACTTCAACGTCGCGGGCGCCTCGAGCGAGGGGGACCTGGGCGAGCTCGACTTCAGCGGGACGCGCTTGATCCCCAACTTGCTCCGCGCCGCGCGCACCGAGGGGGCCTTCAACCTCTATGGGAACAACTACCCCACCCGCGACGGCAGCGCCGAGCGCGACCTGATCCACGTCGAGGACCTCGCCGCCGCCCACGCCGCGGCCGTGACCCGGCTCGACATCATCGACCCCTTGGCCTTCGGCTGCGCGCTCAACCTGGGCACCGGCCGCGGGAGCACCGTGCGCGAGGTCCTGGCTGCCGTCCAGGAGATCACCGGGGGCAAGATCATGGTCCGCGAGGTCCCGCGTCGCGTCGGGGACCCCCCGGCCCTCGTCGCCGACGGGAGCCTGGCCGAGCGCGTGCTCGGGGTGAGCTGCACCCGCAACCTCGACGACATGATCCGCTCGGCCGCCGAGTTCAGCGAGCGCGAGCTGGCCCGCGAGAACAGCCCCCTGCGCAAGCGCGAGCTCGAGGCTCGCCGGCCGGAGCGCAAGGACGACAAGAAGGCCCGCTTCGGCGAGGTCGTGGTCGCGGCGGGCTTCCTCAGCCCCGACACGATCGAGGAGGCGCTCAAGATCCAGGCCGAGCGCGACGGGATCGGCGAGAGCCACCAGCTCCTGGGCCTGATCCTGCTCGAGATGGGCGCGATCTCGAGCGCCCAGCTGATCGAGGCCCTGCGGCGCATGAACGAGCCCGCGCAGGCGTAGCGGCTAGCCGCTCGTAGACGGGCCCTCAGGCCAAATCGCGGTCCTTTCGCGCGCCTTGACAGCCCCCAGGGGCCTCCGTAGACTCCGCGCCCCATGTTCTTGCTGCGCAACCGCTTAGTGCCTTCAGCCCTCTTGGGCTGGCCCCTCCTGGGCTGGGCCCTCCTCGGGGCACCCCTCCTGGGGGGCTGCGCCAGCGGTCCATCGCGCGCGGAGGAGCGGGCGGCCTACGACGAGGAGATGGCCAAGGCGCGTCAGCGCCACGAGGCCGAGCGGGCCCTGATCCAGAAGGAGCGCGACCGCGCCCTGGACGAGGTCGAGGCGCGCGGGCGCGAGATCGACCGGCTGGGGCGGGACCTCGAGGCCTCGCGCAACACGGCGGGCGCCCACAAGGAGAGCCTGGACGCGGCGCTGGCCCTGCTGGCTCGCAAGAACCAGGAGCTCCAGCAGCGCAAGCCGGACGACACGCCGCGGACCGCGGCGGAGGCCGTGCCCCTGCTCCTGGCCAAGGACCGCCAGATCAAGGCGCTGCAGCAGGAGCTGACCCGGCTGCGCGCGGGCGATCCCAAGCCCGAGGCGGGACAGAGGCCCGTGGACGGGATCGTGACCAGCGCCAACCTCGAGCTCGACGTGCCCGTGGCCCGAGTGGACGGGGACCCGATCTCGCGGCGCGAGTTCATCGAGTTCCTCTACCGGGACCTGGGCGCGCCCGAGCTGCTGGACCTGTTCGTCAACCGCTACCTCGTGGTGCGCGAGGCGCGCCGGCGCAAGATCGAGATCGCGCCGGTGGACCTCGAGTTGTGGGTCACCAAGCGGATCCTGTTGCACACTCGCCAGGCGGGCGGCGAAGAGCAGATGGAGGAGAAGCTGCGCGAGAAGGGGTTCACCCGCGCTGCCTGGGAAGCGCGCCTGCGCTACCAGGCCGAGCCCGCGCTGATGCTCAAGCGAATGGTCGAGCTCAACCGCCGCACCCCGGAGGGCCAGGAGGCCTTCACCAAGCGCGTCCGCTCCGCCTACGACGAGCGCTTCACCCAGCGCGTCATGGCCCGGCACGTGGTCGTCGCCTGCCGCGAGGACGCCTCGCCCGCCACCGAGCGCGCCGCGTTCAAGAAGGCCAAGGCGGCCAAGAGCCAGCTCGACAGCGGGGTCGCCTTCGACAAGGTCGCCCGCTACTACAGCGACGACAAGGAGTCCCGCAAGGTGGGCGGGATCATCGGCACCTTCGACCGGCACCGCTACGAGATCCTGCCGCGCCTCAACAGCGCCTTCTTCACGCTCCCCGTGGGCCAGGTCCACGGACCGATCCGCAGCCGGGTCGGCTTCCACGTGATCCAGGTCGACAAGCGCCTGCCCCCCGAGAAACCATTCGACGAGCGGACCCGCCGCGAGCTCATCGCCAAGCTGGAGCGTGAAGACCCAGCTCGCGAGGAGATCGACGCGCTGGTCCGCAAGCTCCGTTCCCGCGCCAAGATCGAGACCGCCCTGGTGTTCGACTAATGCCCGCGGTGACCCTGAACACTCTGAGAGATCCGTCCTAGAGACACCGTCCCAGGACGCCCGGGGCGCTTGCCCCAGCGAGGCCAACAATGCTCGGTTTCTTCCACCGGCACCAAAAGTCGCTGATGCTGATCCTCCTGGTCCCCGCCCTGTTGGCGATGGGCATTACGGGAGCGGTGATGTCGGTCATTTCCCACCAGGGCGACCAGGTCGCTGGGCGGGTCTACGGCCAAGAGATCAATCAGCTCGAGTTCCAGCGCATCCGCGCGATGTTCCAGTCGACCAACCCGCAGGCGGGTGACGAGGAGGCCTGGCGCTTCTACGCCCTGCTCCGCACCGCCGAGGGCAACGGGATCGACGTCAGCCGCGACGAGGTCGGCAAGAACATCCAGAACACGATGCGCTTCTCGATCGCGCAGAACCGGGCGCTCGAGGAGCTGCGCAAGCAGAACGTCGACGTCCAGACCGAAGAGGGCCGGCGCAAGTTCCAGCAGATCTACTTCCGCTACGTGCTCAACGACGACCTCCAGTGGGACACCGAGGAGTACGAGGAGACCCTGCGCCGGACGCGCGGCATGAACGTGCGCGAGTTCGAGGCCCAGGAGATCCGCGAGGCCAAGGTCCAGTCGCTGCTCGAGGTCCTGCGCGACATGGGCACCGTCGACCCCGACGACGTCTGGAAGGCCTACCAGGACGAGCACCACCTGCGCGCCCTGGGTCTGGTCGAGATCGCTGCCGCCGACTACCGCCCCGACCTCGACGCCGTCGAGGCCGGCAAGGGTCACGTGAGCGACCAGCAGGTCCAGCTCTACTACGCGGCCCGCAAGGCTGACTACGACCAGCCTCGCCGGGTGGACATGGCCTTCGCTGGCGTGCGCTTCGAGGACGCCGAGGGCGAGGTCGAGGCCCCCTCGGTCGAGCAGCTCGAGGCCTTCAACGAGCGCGAGGGGATCGCGGCCGTCGGCAGCTTCGCCGAGAACGAGGACAAGATCCGCGACCTGTGGTTCGAGGAGCAGGCCCGCCTGCGCGTCGAGACGATCATGGACGCCTTCGCGACTCGGATCGAGAAGGCCAAGCTCGACAAGGAGCCGATCGACCTCGCCGCGATCACGAGCGCCGTCAAGACCGAGCTCAAGAGCGAGGTCGTGCTCTCGGGTCAGACCGGCCTGGTGACCGAGGAGGACCTCGCCAAGGAGGGCCTCCTGACCGGCTGGGCCAGCCGGCGCTGGTTCCGCGTCAAGGCCGAGGGCGAGTGCTCGGAGGTCCTCGGCGGCGACAAGGGCTGGTTCGTGCTCCACAGCAAGAAGGTCGAGTTCGCCCGCACGCCCAAGTTCGACGAGATCGAGGCCCAGGTCCGCCAGGACTACGCCCGCGGCTCGGAGAAGGAGCGCAAGGCCTACTACCAGGACCACCAGAGCGACTACCTGCTGGACAAGGCTTGGGTCGTCGAGGCCGCTTTGGCCAAGGACTCGGCCTTCGAGGGCAACCACGACAAGGCCCGGGACGCCGTCAACAAGGCGGTCGACGTGAGCGAGAAGTGGGAGAAGCCCTGGCCGCTGAAGAAGTTCGAGGTCGACCCCGACGTGCCTCAGCTCGAGGTCAAGGAGTGGGAGCGGATCACGCGCAGCGAGCTGGACGAGGACGCGATCCTCAAGCGCGTCGCGAGCGAGGTCGCGACCTCCCCCCGGGCCAAGCTGAGCCGGGTGTTCGAGTACGAGGGCGGGTGGGCCGTGTTCCGCGTCGTCAAGCAGCTCCAGCGTGAGACCCAGCCCTACGAGGAGGTCAAGGAGCAGGTCGCGGAGGCGGTGGCGCTCGAGCGCGCCGTCGAGCGCGCGGAGCAGGGGGCCCAGACGATCCTGGCCGACCTGCGCAACCTGCGCGGCGACGCGCTCCAGAAGGCGCTCGAGAAGCGCGGCCTGAAGGAGCGCGTGACCGAGGCCTTCGCCCGGACCGCGACCAGCATCGAGGGCGTCGAGGACGGGAGCCGCTTCGTCGCCGAGGCCTTCTCGGCCGAGGCCGAGGTCGGCGGCACCTACGAGGCCGTCGTGCCCGACCCCTCGGGCAAGCGGGTGTTCCTGGTCCGCGTCGCCAAGCGCGTCGACGCCCCGGCCGACGGCTTCGCGGCGGCCTACCTGGCCCTGCGCAAGGACCTGCTCAGCAAGAAGCGGATGGACTACGCCGAGAACCAGCGGCGCAAGCTGCTGCTCTTCGCCAAGGGCGTCTCGGACGAGCTCGTGAGCTACGCGACCGAGGTCCGCGACGGCCCCAGCGGCGAGTACAAGCTGACCTTCCGGCAGATCTTCCTCCCGCCCGACCGGGAGATCATCGACGGCTGGCTCGAGACCGAGGCGCGCAAGAAGCTCGCCAAGGCCAAGGAGGCCCTCGACAAGAAGACGAGCTGGCCCAGCGTGGTCGACGCCTACAGCGAGCACGAGCTCAGCCGGCGCGCTGGCGGTGAGCTGGCCCCGCAGACCCGCGAGGAGCTGAGCGGCACCTGGGGCATCGACTTCAGCGAGGCCGTGTTCGTGCTGCCCCGCGGTCAGCTCAGCGCGCCGATCAAGAGCAGCAAGGGCATGCACCTCGTGCGTCTGCTGGCCGACAAGCCGGACGGCCGCAAGGTGTTCCAGCACGTGATGGTCTCGCTGGATCCCAAGATCCGCCTGCTGCCGGACTCGGTCCGCCAGCAGGCCAAGGAGGCCTCGCGCAAGAAGCTGGTCGACGCCGCGGCCCGGATCGCCAAGGGCGAGGGCTTCAGCGAGGTCGCCTTCGAGCTGGGTGACACCCGCGACCCCTACGGCCAGGGCCAGGAGCTCGAGGTCGGCTTCACGACGCACCTCGAGCGGGCGGCTCTCGGTCAGTACCTCGAGTTCGAGCCCCCCGAGGGTCACCCCAACGAGGGCGACATGACGTGGGTCCCCGACGTGGTCGAGGTCCCCGGGCCCAAGGGCGTGACCTACCACCTCTTCGCCTGCCAGCGCGACCGCGACGGCGACGCGGGCTTCCTCGAGGACAGCCGCTGGACCGACCGCAAGGTGTTCCACATCGCGAGCAGCAACAAGGCCGACGTCGAGCGGGCCCGCAGCGAGCTGATCAGCCGCTTCAAGAGCATGGTCGCCAGCGACCAGGACCGCAGCTGGTACCAGATCGAGAAGCACTTCGGCGAGGTCGCCGCGGACTACTCGAAGGTCCCGACCGCCAAGAAGGGCGGCGCCCTGGGGAGCATGAGCCTCCACAACGGGATCCGCCCCTACGGCGGCAAGTTCCTCGAGGCCGTCTGCTACCCCGGCGGGGCCCCGGCCACCGCGGGCAAGCGGACCGAGGTCTTCGAGAGCGAGGCCGGCTTCCACCTCGTCGAGATCCTCGAGGTCGAGACGAGCAAGCCCGACGCGCGCGAGCGCTTCGGCATCGTGGCGGAGCGGATCCTCAACGGCACCGGCTGGAAGTAGCGCCGCTCGGGTCCCACGCAGCGGGCGGGAGGGGAGACCTCCCGCCCGTTCTGCTTGGTTGTTCTCTCCCGATCGTTCACCCTGGAGCGCTATGAACGCGCCGACGAACGCTGACGACTACCCCCTGCGCGAGCGGATCTTCCTGGTGCTGGCCGGGATCTTCCTGGCGTCCATGGTCGCCATGAACGTGCTGGGGATCACCAAGTTCATCGAGCTGGGTGGCTGGACCTTCACCCTCCCGATCCTGGGCGAGAAGATCACGCTCTTCCAGCTGGCGATCGGGGTGCTGCCCTACCCCGTGACCTTCCTCGCCACCGACCTGGTGTGCGAGCTCTACGGCAAGCGGCGGGCCAGCTACCTGGTGTGGACCGGCTTCGGCTTGAACGTGTTCTTGCTCGGTGTGTGCGCGCTCGGCTTCGGACTGCCCGCGGCGCCCTTCGACGCTCACGGCCAGTTCTACGCCGAGGCCCACCAGGCCATGGGGGGCGCCGGCGCCCCGGCCAGCGTGCCCAAGCCCGGGGCCTTCTACGGGCAGATCTGGGGGCTGATGTGGGGCGCCACGGCGGCCAGCATGGTGGCCTACCTCGTGGCGCAGCTCGTGGACGTGCACCTGTTCCACTTCTGGAAGCGCCTGACCAAGGGCAAGCACCTCTGGCTGCGCAACAACGGCTCGACCATGGTCAGCCAGCTGGTCGACACGGTGTGCGTGCTCACGATCACCTTCTGGGGCGACGTGGTCACGCGCGGGACCAAGAGCGTGTCGTGGCTGATCGCGTTGATCGTCGGCACCTACGCGTTCAAGCTGCTCGTGGCCCTGATCGACACCCCGCTCTTCTACCTGGGGGTCAAGCTGCTCAGCCCCTACGCGCCGCCGGTCGAGGAGGACGAGGGTAAGGAGCCGGCTAGCGTCCCAGCGCAGCCCTGAGTTCGCGTAGCTCGGCCCGCGCGCGCTCCTGCATGGCGGGCGGGAGCGCGTCCACGTGCGCGCGGGCCTGCTCGACGTAGGCGCGCGCCTGGGGGAAGGCCTCGCGAGCGTCGAGCCGGACCACGAGGCGCGCGAAGTCGACCATGCCGTCGGGTGACCCGCCCTGCGCAGCTCTCCGCAGCCACTTCAGCGCCTCGCGCGGCTGGGGGTCCTCGCCGGCGCAGAGGGCCGTGGCGTAGGCGACCATGCCCGTGAGGACCCCGCGCTCGGCGGCGGTGCGCCCCCACGTCTTGGCGCCGGCGAAGTCCTCTCGCTTCAGCAGGATCTGCGCCAAGAAGGCGGCCGCCGGTCCGTAGTCTCGCTTGGCGGCGGAGCGCACGAAGCGCTCGCCTTGCGTCGTGTCGCGCTCTCCGCCTTTGCCCGTGTAGTAGCACTCGCCCAAGCGAAAGAGCCCCGCCGAGGAGCCTGCCTCGGCCGCTTCGCGGTAGAGCCTCATGGCGCGCTTGGTGTCGGCCTCGAGCAGCTCTCCCTCGAGGAGCAGGTCCGCCAGCTTCACGCGGGCCTGATTCATTCCGGTCTGCTCCGCCGCCTCGATCAGCCTCAGGCCTTCGGCTCGCCGTCCCTCCTCGAGCGCCAGGAGCCCGAGCCGGAAGCCGGCCTCGACGCTCTTCAGCTCGTAGGCGCGCTCGAGCCAGCGTCGCCCTTCCTCGCGCTCTTCGCCGCCTTCCAGGAGGAGCGATCGCCCGAGGCTCGCCATGCCCGGGGCGAAGCCGCGCTGCGCGCACTCGCGGTAGATCGCGCGCGCTCTGGCCCGGTCGACATCACCGCCCTGGCCGGTCTCGAGCAGCTGGCCGAGGGCGATGCTGGCGGCGCGGTTGCCCAGCGCGTGCGCGCGCTCCAACCAGGAGCGCGCCTCCTTCATGCGGCCGCGCGCCGAGAGCAGGCTGGAGTAGCTGACCATGGCCAGGGGATCGCCGGCCTGGGAGGCCTTGGCCACCCACCGCTCTTGCTCTCGCCGGTCTCGCGGGACGCCCAGGCCCCTCCCATAGAGGGCTCCCAGGCTGTGCATGGCCTTCGCGTCGCCAGCCGCCGCGGCGCGCCGATAGAGCGCGACGGCTTCTGGCAGATCCGCCTGCTTGCCGCCTCGCACGAGCTGATCCGCGCGCCGACGGTCGGCCTCGGGGTCGCCTTGGCGCGGGTTCCGCAGCAGCTGGGCGGGGCCGGAGCTCGCGCTCGGGTTGGGACTGGGGCTGGGGCTGGGACTGGAACTGGGACTGGGGCTGGGACTGGAACTGGGACTGGGGCTGGGGAGCGGAGGGCGGTTCGAGGGCTCCCGGGGGGCGCTCGGGGTGGGCAGCGGGTCGCCGCTGGCGACGCTCGCTGCGGGAGGACGCGGGGAGTCCGCTGCGGACCCGCCCTGGCCCAACGCGAGGCCCACGAGCAGCGCGCCTCCGGCCAAGACTCCCAGCGCGAGGGGGAGCCGAGGCGAAGTCCCTGGGGCGAGGGGAGCCTGCAGCGCGCGCGCGACCTCCGCGGCGTCCCGCGGCCGCAGGTCGGGGTCCTTCTCCAAGCAGCGCAGGCAGAGCTCGCACAGCTCCTTGGGCAGGCCTGGGCGGAGCGAGCGGGGGTCGGGCGCTGCCTGGTTGAGGACGGCGTCCAGGACGCTCAGCAAGGCGCCGCGAAAGGGCGCCAAGCCGGTCAAGAGCGCGAAGAGCGTCGCGCCGAGGGCGTAGACGTCCGCGCGGCGGTCCACCTCCCCCCACTCGGGGCTGATCTGCTCGGGTGCCATGTAGCCCGGCGTCCCGAGCACGTGACCCTCTTGCGTCAGCGAGTCGAGGTCTTGAGTCGACCAGGCCAGCTCGAGCCGGCGACGCCGGACGAGCCCGAAGTCGACCAGCACGACCCGGCCGCTGGCCTGCTCGACGAGCAGGTTGCCCGGCTTGAGGTCGCGGTGGACCACGCCCTGCTCGTGGCAGTAGTGCAGCGCCTCGGCCAGCGTCGTCAAGAGCTCGGCCGCCCGCTCGGGCGCCAGCGGCCCCTGCTCGCGCAGCTCGCGCTCGAGGTCGTGGCCAACCACGAGCTCCATGGCGAGGAAGGCGACCCCGCCCGGCAGCTCGCCGGCCTCGACGAGGCGGATCAGGTTGGGGTGCTGCAGGCGGGCCAGGGTGCGCGCCTCGCGGAGGAAGCGCTGGCGGACCTCGGGGTCGTCGTCGAGGAGCAGCTTGAGCGCGACCTCCCCGCCGCTGGGGTGCCGCGCGACGTAGACCACGCCCTGCCCGCCGCGCGCCAGCTCGCGCACGACCTCGAAGGGGCCGATCCGTCCGCCGGGTGGGACCTTCACCGGTTCCGCTCCTCGAGCAGCTTCAGCTCACGCTGCGCGGAGTCGCGGCGCTCGGACGACTGGGTGATCTCGAGCAGCCGGCGCAGCGCGCGCTTGGCCTCTTCGAGCTGCTTCCGGGTCAGCCCCTCGCGCTCGTTGGCCAGGGAGCCCAGGTTCAGCAGCCCCTGCTCCTGACCAGCCGCGACCGCGCGCTTGGACCACAGCCAGGCCTGATCCCAGTCCCTTGGGGTCCCGAACCCCTTCGCGTAGAGGTAGGCCAGCACGATCATGCCGTAGCCGACCTTCTTCTCAGCCGCGAAGCGCGACCAGCGCAAGGCTCCCGCGTAGTCCTCGACCTCGATCAGGAGCGCCGCCAGGTTCGCGGCCGAGGGCTCGAAGCCTCGCTCGGCGGCCTGCCGGAAGAGCGCGCGGGCTCGCCCCAGGTCTCGAGGGACGCCGCGGCCGCTCTGGTAGTGCATGGCGAGGCGGTGGAGGCCGTCGACCTGTCCGCCTCCGGCAGCGCGCTGGTAGTGCAGCACGGCCCGCTGGTCGTCGCGCGCGAGGCCGATCCCCTCCGAGTAGAGGTCGCCCAGCGCCGCGTCGGCGGTCGTGGAGCCGCCCTGGGCCGCGCGCTCCAGCTCCGCGAACGCGCGCGGGTCTCGCGCGGCGGCCCAGCGATCGACCAGGGCTCGCGCGGCGCGGCGCGGCTCGGCGCCCTCGGCGAGCAGGTGGTCAGCCAGGGTCCGCAGCGCGTCGGGGTCGCCAGCCGCGGCGCCTTCGCAGGCGGCGAGCAGGCCGTCGAGCGTGAGCTGCGCGCCCTGCGGGGAGGACGTCGGGGAGGAAGGCTCGCTCGCGGACGCTGCGCTGCTCCTGGGGGCAGGGTCGCTGGGGGCAGGGTCGCTGGGGGCAGGGTCGCTGGGGG
>CALDQK010000536.1 GCA_937911525.1 uncultured bacterium | reverse complement strand
GTGACCGAGCGCAAGTGGGCGCTCAAGGCCCTCGAGCACGGCGTCGACGGGCTGATCTGCGTCAACGAGCGAGCCGGCGGGCACGCCGGCAGCCGCTCGGCCGAGCTCCTCCTCGAGGAGCTCGGTGACCTCGGCGTTCCCCTGGTGTGCGCGGGCGGGATCGGCGCCCCCGGCGACTTCCAGGCCGCCCTCGAGCAGGGCTACGCCGCTTGCCAGCTGGGGACGCGCTTCATCGCCACTCAGGAGTGCCGCGCCCACGACGACTACAAGCAGGCGATCGTGCGCGCGCAGCCGCATGACATCGTGCTGACCGACAAGATCTCGGGCGTCCCGGTCGCCGTGATCGAGACCCCCTACGTGAAGAAGGTCGGCACCAAGGCCGGGTTCATCGCTCGCCGCATGCTGCGCCACCCCAAGCTCAAGCACTACGCGCGGATGTACTACTCGCTCAAGTCGATCTGGCAGCTCAAGCGCGCCTCGCTCAAGGGCGCGACCTACCGCGACTACTGGCAGGCCGGCAAGAGCGTGGGCGGGGTGAGCGAGGTCCTGCCTGCGGGCGAGGTGGTCGCGCGCTTCGCTGCGGCGATCGAAGCCGCGGCCGTCGAGGCTGGCGCCGGCGACCCCGAGGACTCCTCCGGCGCCTCGTGAGCGAGTCCTTCCGCGACGCGCTCAACCTCGCCGAGCTCGAGCCCCTCGCCCGGGCGGCGCTCGAGCCCATGGCCTACGACTACTACGCCAGCGGCGCCGACGACGAGCGGACCCTGCGCGACAACGAAGCCGCCTTCGCGCGCTTGCGTCTGCGTTATCGCGTTCTGCGCCGGGTCGGCGAGCGCTCGCTCCACACCGAGCTGCTCGGGCAGCGCCTCGAGTGGCCGGTCCTGGTCGCGCCGATGGCCTTCCAGCGCCTGGCGCATCCCGAGGGCGAGCTCGCCACCGCCCGCGCCACGGGCGAGGCGGGCACGGTCATGGTCCTCTCGACCCTCTCCACTGCGTCGGTCGAGGAGGTCGTCGCGGCCAGCAGCGGTCCGGTCTGGTTCCAGCTCTACGTCTACGAGGACCGCGCCGCGACCGAGGCGCTCGTCCGCCGCGCTGAGGCCGCCGGCTGCCAGGGCCTGGTCCTGACCGTCGACGCCCCGGTCCTCGGCCGCCGCGAGCGCGACGTGCGCAACCGCTTCCACCTCCCCCAGGGCCTCAAGGCCGAGAACCTGCACGCCGCCGGCTACGAGCAGCTCGGCGCCGACGCGAGCGACTCGGGGCTCGCCGCCTACTTCGCCTCGCTGCTCGACCCCGACCTGGGCTGGGAGGACCTGGCCTGGCTGCGGGAGCTGACCTCGCTCCCGGTGCTGGTCAAGGGGATCGTGCGCGGCGACGACGCGGCCCTCGCCGTGGAGCACGGCGCGGCGGGGGTCGTGGTCAGTAACCACGGGGGGCGCCAGCTCGACACGGCGCCGGCCACGATCGACTGCGTGGCCGAGGTCGCGGCGGCCGTCTCGGGCCGCGCCGCGGTCCTCCTCGACGGCGGGATCCGCCGCGGAACGGACGTGGTCAAGGCCCTGGCCCTGGGCGCCGACGCGGTCTTGCTCGGGCGCCCGGTCTTGTGGGGCCTGGCCGCTGGCGGCCAGGCGGGCGTGACCCACGCGCTCGAGCTGCTCCGGCGCGAGCTGGAGCAGGCCTGCGCCCTCTGCGGGGCGCGGAGCCTGGCGGAGTTGACGCCCGAGCTCGTCACGCGCCGCGACTAGGCTGGCTCCGGCTCCGGCGCAGGCTCCGTGGGCGGAGCCTCGCCGACCAAGCCGCGCAGGTCGTGGCCGAGGCTGAGCAGGACCGGCACCAGGAAGAGCGTGAACACGGTGCTGACGACCAGGCCGCCGACGATGATCGCGCCCAGGCCTTGGTAGAGCTCGGCGCCGGCGCCGCCGCCGATCGCGAGCGGGAGCATGCCGGCGACGGTGGTCACGACGCTCATCAGGATCGGCCGCAGCCGCGAGCGCGCCGACTCGGCCAGGGCGCGGCGCGGGTCGATCCCCTCCTCCTCGAAGTTGTTGGCCTGGTGGACGATCAGGATCGCGTTGTTGACCACCAGACCGGCCAGGATCACGAAGCCGAGCATCGCGATCACGTCGAAGGCGGCCTGGCCGCCCGAGAGGGTGTGCGCGATCCGGATCCCGATCAGGCCGCCCGTGAGCGCGAGCGGCACCGTGACCAGGATCACGCCGGGGGTGACCCAGCTGCGGAAGAGGGAGACGAGGAGCAGATACACGATCAGGACCGAGAGCCAGAAGCCGCTGGTCAGGGCCTCGATCGTGGTCCGCAGCTTGTCCGCTGAGCCGCCGACCGAGAGCCGATAGGCTCCGCCCAGCTCGGCGCTCATGGGGACCAGCACGTCGCGCTCGACCTGCTCGACGACGGCCTCCAGCGGGGCGTCGGGGAGGATGTTGACCGTCAGGAGCACGTTCCGCTCGCGCTCGAGGTGGCGCACGCTCTCAGGGCCGGTCGTCTGTTTGACCTCGGCCACGCTCGCCAGCGCGACCTCGCGCCCGTCGCGGGTCAGGAAGCGGAGGGCCTTCAGCGCCTCGGCCGAGCTGATCGTGTCCTGGCTGGCGAGCACGTTCACGTCGACCTCGCGCCCGCCGTCGGTCAGGGTCGAGAGGCGCCGGCCGGCGACCACCATTTCGACGACCTGGCCGACGTAGGCCACGTCGAGGCCGACCTCCTTGGCCTTGGCCTCGTCGAGCTCGACGACCAGCTCCGGGTTGCCCGTGACCAGCGAGCTGCGCACGAACTGCACGCCCGGGACCCCCCCGACTCGCTGCTGGAGCTGGGCCGAGGCGCTCTCGAGCACGTCGAAGTCGGGGCCCGAGAGCTCGACCTCGAACTGCTTGCCCGGGTCCTGGAACAGGCTGGCGCGCACGGGGACCACGTAGCGGAAGCCCGCCATTTGGCTGGTCGGGCCGAACATGCGCTTGTGGAATGCGTCCAGACCGGGCCCCGTGGCGAGCTCCTCGCGCAGGACCGCGCCGCCGCCGTTGAAGCGGTCGGCGATCACGCAGAAGGTCCGGTCGACCTCGTCCTTGCTCAGCAGCCACTCTTCGAGCGGCTTGAAGTTCTCGCGCGTGGCCTCGGGGCGGGTGCCCGCGATCGGGGCGGCGAAGAACAGGATCAGGTTGCGGTTGCCGGTGGGCAGATACTCGGCCGAGGGCGCCAGGCGGAGCGACGCCAGCGAGAGGGCCACGATCAGGAGCGTGAAGCCGAGCTTGGCCGGCGCGCCGCCGGGCCGGGCGAGGAGCGCGCAGAAGCGGTCGTAGGCGCGCCCGAGCGGGCCCAGCGCGGCCTCGCCGCCTGGCTCCTCGGCGCCGCTGACCGCTCCGCTCGGCGCCTCGCGGAACAGGAGGGAGGCCAGCACGGGGACCACGCTCAGCGCGACCAGGAGCGAGAGCGCGACCACGCTCGAGATCGTGAGCGCCATGTCGCGGAAGAGCTGGCTGGCCTCGTCTTGCTGGAGAATGATCGGCACGAACACGGCGATCGTGGTCAGGGTCGAGGCGAGCACGCCGCCCCACATCTCGAGACCGCCGTCGATCGCGGCCTGCAGCCGCCCCTTGCCCATTTCGAGGTGCCGGAAGATGTTCTCGAGGACCACGATCGCGTTGTCGACGGCCATGCCGCTGGCGAAGGCGATTCCGGCCAGGCTGATCACGTTCAGGCTGCGGCCTGCGCCGGCCAGCACGAGGAACACGCCGACCATTGAGATCGGGATCGCGAGCGAGACGACCGCCACGCTGCGCGGGCTGCGCAAGAAGAGCAGCAGGACCACCACGGCCAGGGCCGCGCCGACGAGCAGGTTGTTGGTCACGAAGGTCAGCGCCGCGTCGATATAGGTCGTCTCGCGGTAGACCGGCTTGAGCGAGATCTTCAGCCCGCGGCGCTCGAAGCTGGAGTTGAGCTCATCGAGGGCGGCGTCGACCTGGCGGATCAGCTGGACCACGTTCGCCCCGACCTGGCGGCGAATGCCGAGGGCCACCCCCTGGCGACCGCTGACGCTCACGAAGCTGGTGGTCTCGGCGTAGTCGTCGAGGACGTCCGCCACGTCGCCCAGGCGGACCCGCCCGCCGGGCGTCTGCTTGACCACGATCTCGCGCAGCTCGGCCACGACCTCGGGTTTGCCCACGGTCCGCACCACGAGCTGGCGGGAGTCGGTCTCGACCGTGCCGCCGCGCACGTTGAGGTTGCCGCGTCGGATCGCCGAGCTGAGCGCGTCGAGGTCGACCCCGTGCGCGATCAGCTTCTGAGGGTCGATCAGGACCTTCACCTCGCGCTCGGAGCCGCCGACCTTGAGCAGGGAGGACACGCCCGGGATCCGCTCGATTCGCGGCTCGACCTCGTCCTCGACCACGCGCCGGATCCGGTTGGCCCCATAGCCGCCCTCGACCGCGACCCACATCACCGGCTGGCTCTCGTCCGAGCTGGCGACGTCGACCCGCGGCTCGTCGGCCTCCTCGGGCAGGCTCGGGACGCGGCTCAGCTTGTTGATCACGTCGATCAGCGCCAGGCGCGTGTTCGTCCCGGGCTCGAACTCCAGCGTGATGTTGCTGCGGCCCGTGAGCGACTCGCTGGTCATCTCGACCAGGCCCTCGACCGTCTGGAGCACGTCCTCGAGCTCGCGCGTGATCTGGTCCTCGACCTCGATCGCGCCCGCGCCGCGGTAGGTGGTCACGACGTTGATCTGCGGCGTGTCGACGGTCGGCTTGAGCTGGATCGGGATCCGCTGCGCCGCGAGCAGGCTGAACAGGACCGTCAGGATCACGGCCACAGCGACCGTGTAGGGGCGCGAGACCGCGGCGGCGACCGGGTTCAGGCCGCCGCCAGGGGCGGGAGCGTGGGCCCCAGCGCCCGCCACCTAGCGGCCCACCACGTCGGCGGGCTCGCCAGCGCTGGGCGGCTTCTGGGGCGCGAGGGTCGCGCCCGGGAAGGCCAGGTCGACCCCGGTCACGACCACCTCGTCGCCGGCCTCGAGCGGGGGGCCCAGCGAGCGGACGGCGCTGCCGCGAGGATCGCGGCCCAGGGCGCGGACTGGGATCCACTCGGCGGTCCAGCCGGGCTGCTCACCGGCCGTCTCCCTGGCCCGGACCAGGATCGTGCCGGTGGCCGTCACGCGCAGGGCGTCGCTGGGGACGACCAGAGCGCCCCGCAGCGGCTCGAGGGCCAGGGCCAGCCGCACGAACATGCCCGGCTTGAGCACCAGCTCGCCATCGAGGCGCGTCTGCTCAGGACGCAGGCGGATCAGGCCGGTCAGGTTTCGGCTCAGCTCGTCGGCGACCGGGATCTGGGCGTCGAGCCGCGCCTCGACCCGCAGCTCTGGCAGTTCGTCCACGCTGAGCAGGACGCGGGGCTCCGAGCCGAGGCGCGGGCCGAAGCGGGCTGGGATCTCGACGAAGACCTCGAGCTCGTCGAGGTCGATCAACTCGACGACCGCTTCGCGCGCCTCGCGGTTGTCACCGACCGAGGCCAGGCGACGGACGATCGTGCCCGCGAAGGGGGCCAGGAGGACCGTCTTGGCTTGCTCGCGGCGGGCGATCCGCAGGGCGGCCTCGGCGCGGGCCAGAGCGGCCCGCGCGATCGCCAGGTCCTCGGGCCGCGTCCCGGCGCGGGCCTCCGCGAACTGCTCCTTGGCCGCGGCGACCCGGGCCTCGCTGGCCGCCAGGGTCGAGACCAGGCGATCCAGGTCGGCCTGGCTGAAGACCTCGCGGGCCAGGAGCGCCTTGCCCCGCTCGACCTCCAAACGAGCCAGGTCGGCCTCGGCTTCGGCGCGGCGCAGCTCGGCCGCCAGGCGCCGCTTCTCCTCGGGCCTCGGGCCGGCCTCGGCCTTGGCCAGCTCGCGCTGAGCGAGGGCGACGTCGGCCTCGCGCGCCGCCACGCTCAGGTCCTGGTCGCTGCTGTCCAGCCGGGCCAGCGTCTGGCCAGCGCGCACTTGCTCCGCCTCGCGCACGAGCAGCTCGGACACGACGCCGGGGACCTCGAAGCCCAGGCGGGCTCGACGCGGCGCTCGGACCGTCCCCGTCAGGCTGGCGACCGGGTGCACGTCGCCGCGCTGAACCTCGGCCAGGGTCACGGGTAGGACGAAGCCGCGCCTGCCGCCGCTCGGAGCGGTCGGGGCGGGCGCGAAGAGCAGCCACCCAGCCACCGCGATCACCGCCATGACCCCGACGCCCAGCGCGGCCCAGCTCGAGTTGTTCTTGCTCACGAGGCGAATCCTAGGCACGGGCTGGGTCGAAGCCAGTGGGAGCGCCAGACAAGAGGCTCGCCGGGAGCTGAGATCGGCCCAGAGTGCTGGAACGCGGCCCGCGAGCAGGGGATTCCCGCTGCTCGTTGCCAGTCCGGGCCCATTTGGCGCATGAGGCGAGCGACCCTGCCTGGCTCGCATGGTCGAATGCAGGCATGACCAGCTTGCGCACCGGCGCGCGCGACTCCCTCCTGCTCGCCCTCGGCGCTCTCGTCGCGGCGGGGCTGGGGCTGGTCTCCCTGCGGCTGCTCCTGACCGGGCTGAGCGAGGAGGACTACGGCCACTACGCCCTCTTCCTGACCGCCGGAGGCCTGCTCTCGGTGCTGCTCGACTGGCCCGTGCACTCGGTGCTGCGCCTCGGCTCCGAGGAGGCTGAGGAGGGCGGGCGAGGAGGACGGACCCTTGGCTCGGTCGGGGTGGTCGTTTTGGGCTGCTTGGCCCTGGTCGCGCCCCTGGCCTGGTTGTTCCGCGAGCGGATCGACGCGGAGATCGGTCGACCCGCCTGGAGCTTGGCCTTGCTCTTCGCGGCCCTCTCGGCGGGGGCTTCCCTCGGCTATCAGCTCCTGCAGCCCTTCGGAAAGAACCACCTCCGCACCTTGCTCCCCGTGGTGCCGCGCTTCCTCTTCGCCCTGGCGCTCGTCGTCGTGACCGTGATCGGCGCCCAGCGCCTCGACTTCGAGCGCGCGGCCTGGCTCGCGACCCTCACGATCGCGCCGGTGGTCCTCCTGGCTCCCCTGATCGTGCGGCCCGGACCCCCGCGGACGGCTCCCAGCGAGGTGGGGCGGACGCTCTCCTTTGGGCTGCCCCTCCTGGCGCGCAACCTGGGCGTGGCGGGGGTGCTCTTCGTCGACGTGCTGGTGGTGCGCCACCTGCTTGGGCCCGTTGCGGCCGGGCGCTACGACGTGGCCTATCGGATCGGTGAGCAGGTGGTGGCCTTCGGCTTCGTGCTGACCTTCCTGAGCGGACCGATCCTGGCCCGCGCAGCGGCGCGCGGCGACCGCGGCGCCCTCGAGCGCTTCTATCGACTCGGCGCCCCGCCTCTGGTCTGGCTGTGGGGCTTGGGAGCAGCCCTCGGGATCGTGGTGGCCGAGCCGCTGCTGCACCTGCTCGGCGCCAAGAGCCCGGGCGCCTCGGCGGCGGTCCTGCAGGTCTTGCTGCTCGCCGTGGCGATCCGCGGCGCGGCGGTGTTGGAGATCGCCGTGTTCCAGGCGCACCTCCTCTCGCGCTGGCCGACGCTCTTCTTCTTCCTCGGCTTCCTGCTCAACCTCGGGCTCGACCTGGCGCTCTTGCGCGCGGGCTGGGGGCTCGTGGGGCCGGCGTGGGCCACCGTGGCCGGCTTCGCGCTGCAGGCGGTGCTGCGGGCGGGCTACATCCAGCGCGGCTTCCGTGTCCCGGCCCTCGCGCCCTACCTCGGGTTGCTCCCCGTAGCGGCGGTCCTGCTCGCCGTCCGCCTCGGCAGCGCTCCCTTGGCTGGCGCCGTGTGGGTGGTCGCGGTGGTCCTCGTGCTCGGCCTGGGGCGGCGCACCCGCCTGTTCTCGCGCGACGCGCGCGCGCTCCTGGCGGAGGTCTCGATGCCCGCCCGGGTGCGGGCCGCGCTGAACTGGCTGCACGCTGGGCCCAGCCAGGAGGCGAACCCGTGAAGCGCGTGCGCTTGCTCTACCTGATCACCGAGCTGCGCGCGGCGGGCGCCGAGCGGATCCTCTACCAGCTGGCGACGGGCCTCCCGAGCGAGCGCTACGAGGTGCGGGTCGTCTCGCTCGAGAGCCCTCACGGCGACGGCGAGGTCGCCGCGTGGCTGCAGCGCGCGGGGATCGGGGTCACGCTCCTGCGCATGACCAAGGCGGATCCGCGCGGAGCCTTGCGCCTGGCCTTCGTGCTCCGCTCCTTCCGGCCTCACTTGATCCACGCCCACCTCTTCCACGGCAACCTGGCTGGGCGGCTGCTCGGCTGGCTCAGCCCCCGGGCCTCCCTGATCTCGACGCACCACGTGGTCGAGCGTCGACCGCTCCAGCTGCGGCGCGCCATCGACCGGGCGAGCGCCTGGCGCGACGACGTCACGGTCTGCGTCTCGGAGGCCGTCGCCAGCTACGCCCGCACCCAGCTCGGGGTGCGACCCGGCCGCGTGCGCGTGATCCCCAACGGGATCGACCTCCGCCGCTTCGCGCCTCCCGCCGACCCCGCCGCCGCCCGACGAGCTGCGCGCGAGCGCCTTGGGCTGCCCCAGGCGGCGACCCTCCTCGGCGCCGTCGGCCGCCTGGACGAGCAGAAGGCCTGCCTGGACCTCCTGGCCGCCTTCGACCGCCTCGCGCCCCTGCACCCGGACCTGGTCCTGGTCTTCGCCGGACGCGGCCCCCTCGAGGCGGAGCTTCGCCAGCGCGCCGCCGCCCACGGCGAGCGCGTGCGCTTGCTCGGCTTCCAGGAGGACGTGCCCGCGGTCCTCGACGCCCTGGACGTGTTCGCCCTCCCCAGCCTGTGGGAGGGCTTCGGGCTCTCCGTCGCCGAGGCCCTCGCCCGCGGCAAGCCCGTCGTGGTCAGCGCCGTCGACAGCCTGCCCGAGGTCGTCGGGCAGGCCGGGCTCCTGGTGCCGCCCGCGCGCCCCGCGCGCCTGGCCGAGGCCGTCGACGAGCTCCTGCGTAGCCCCGCAGCCCGCGCCGAGCTCGCCGCTCGCGCGCCGGCGCAGGCCGCTCGCTTCTCGCTCGAGGGCATGCGCGCGGCCTACCTCGAGCTCTACGAGGAGCTGCTCACGCGTCGTCGCTGAGGGCGGCCCGCAGGGCGGCGAGGAGCGCGCCCGGGCCGTCGTGGATCAGCACGACCCAGGGTCCACGCTCACCGTAGCGACGCTCCATGTCCTCCCCCACACGAACGCGGCCACGCCCAAAGGCGTGGCCGCTTGGCTCGAGCTTGCTCTTCGACTAGTTGGGCTTGAAGGCGCCCACGAAGGTCGAAGCACCCGGCTGGCGGGTCTTCCCGTGGCTGTGGATCACGGTGTAGAGCTTGCTGTCCTTGCTGATCAGGCGAATGATCATGAAGCGGGTCGCGGTCTCGACGACCAGGTCGCGGGCGGGGGCGCCGTTGACGGTGACCTTCTTCTCGCTCACGAGGCGACCGCCGGCCCGGGAGACGCCCGCGTCACGGGCCTCGTCCAGGATCTGCTCGGCCGTCTTGTTGTTGGTCGAGCCGGTCGCGACGGTCACCAGGTAGCGGTCGTCCCCCTTGTCGAGGGAGTAGGTCCGCATGCTGACGCCGTTGTTCGTCGAGGTCGACTCGGCCGGCGTGCCGGGGAAGTAGCCCGTGAAGCCGCCCGTCTGGGAGGTGTAGGGCTTGAGCTGGTTCTCGTTGCTCACGGCAGGGCTCAGCGCGCCGGTCGTCGGGTCGACGGTGACCATGCCACCCTCGGCCGCGGCCTCGTTGAGCTGCTGGCGGACGTACTCGCGGTGCTCCGCGGGGACCTGCGCCAGGATCGCGTCCTGCTGCGCCTTGAGCTTGGCCGCGTTCTGGGCGGCCTTCTCACGCAGGAGCTGGTTCCGCTTCTCGAGCGCCATGGCGTACTCGGTCATGAGCTCGGCCTTGCTCTTGCGGTCGCTGTCGGTGTTGAGCCCGTTCAGCCCGTTCAGGGCGTTCAGGTTGCGCGGGTCCGCGATCCCGTTGTTCAGGGCGCCGTTGTTGAAGGCGCCGTTGTTCCAGGTGCCGTTGTTCCAGCCGGTCCCGTTCGGGTTGTAGCTCGTCCCGTTCGGGTTGTAGCTGCGGATCCCGTTGTTGTCGTAGGGGTAGGTCCCGTTCTGGTAGTTGTAGGGATAGTTGCCCCGGGCGTAGTCGAGCGGGCTCGTGGTCCGGTAGCGGCCCGTCGTCGGGTCGTAGACCAGGCGGTTGTCGAGGGTGTCGTTCTCGACCGTCGGCAGGTTGAGCTCGCGGTCGTTGCTGTAGAGCGGGGAGCTCCCAGTCGGACCGGTCACGACGTCGCCGCGCTGGTCGAGGCCGCCGCTGTTGGTGGCCGCCGGACCGGTCACCGCGTCACCGCGACGATCCAGGCCGCCGGTCGCGTCCGGCTGGGGGACGATCGCAGTGCCGTCAGGACGGATCTGGACTGGCTGGCCCGCGGGCTGGACGCCGCCCTGGCCCTGCTGGCCGCTCGGCTGGACGCCGCCCTGGCTCTGCTGACCGCTCGGCTGGACGCCGCCCTGCTGCTGCTGACCGAGGGCCGCGTCGAGCTTGCGCTGCAGCTCCTCGTTCTGGACGCGGAGGGCCTCGAGCTGCTTGGACATGTCGTCCTGGCGCTGCTGCATGGCCGCGAGCGCCGCCTTCATTTCGGCCGACATTTCGCGCGAGGTCTCGCTGATCTCGGCGGTCTCCTCAGCCAGGCGCTCCCGGTCGAGCTGACCGTTCGGAGCGACGCCACCCTGCTCCTGCTGAGCGCCGGTGGGAGCGACGCCACCCTGCTCCTGCTGAGCGCCGGTGGGGGCGACGCCGCCCTGCTCCTGCTGAGCGCCGGTGGGGGCGACCCCGCCCTGCTCCTGCTGAGCGCCGGTGGGGGCGACCCCGCCCTGCTCCTGCTGAGCGCCGGTGGGGGCGACTCCGCCCTGCTCCTGCTGAGCGCCGGTGGGGGCGACCCCGCCCTGCTCCTGCTGAGCGCCGGTGGGAGCGACCCCGCCCTGCTCCTGCTGAGCGCCGGTGGGGGCGACGCCGCCCTGCTCCTGCTGAGCGCCGGTGGGGGCGACCCCGCCCTGCTCCTGCTGAG